>DASXWF010000035.1:0-15691 GCA_036503835.1 Polyangiaceae bacterium
CGGGCGCTTCGGCGGCGGGCGCTTCCGGTGTCGGGCTCGGAACCGCGCGATTCTCCGGGGAGGCGGGCGGAGCGACCGCCACGCGGGGGGGCTCGGGAGCCGCGGGCGCCGCAGCCTGGGTTTGAAGCAAGAAATAGCGGCCACCGAGGATAGCCGCGGCGATGACGGCGCTCACCATCAGCAGGCCGCGAGTCGAACGCGAGCCACGCGCATCCGGCGCTTGCGGCACGGTCGAGTGCGAGACGGGCTCCGCGCTCGTTCGCCTGGGTCCGAGGCGCACCGTCTCGGCGGTACGGCGGCGCTCGATCTCGGCTTCTGCATCGGCGCTGCTCGGCGCGCCGTTCGCTTCCAGGCGCGAGCTCGCGAGCACGTCGGTGCCCGCCGCGGGCTCAGGTGGAGCGCTCGCCTTCACCGGCGGAGAATCCGGCGTGGAGCTGCCCCGGTGCGGCGGATGGACCGGAACCGGCGCGGGGATTCCGATGAGCGTTGCCTGGTGCGACGGCACGTTGAGCGTCTTGGCTTCGCCGGCGGACATCGGAGTCGCTGTCCCGCTCAGGCTTCGTACCATCGGCGGTCGTGAGCTCGAAGGTCGCGGGATCGCGCTCGAGGGTCGGGACGGTACGGGTGCCTCCGGTGGCGTGCTCGGTGCTACCTGTGCACTCGACGCCTCCTGTGCACTCGACGCTACCTGTGCACTCGACGCTGCCTGTGCACTCGCTGGCTGCGAAGTCGTGCTCTTCGGAGCCTGTGGTGGATTGCTCGGCGGTCGCGGCGGTGCGCTGCTCGTCGGTCGGGGCGGCGAGCTCACGCTGCGCGCTACGGACGCCGGCGGAGGCGTGCTCGGCGCAGGCTTTGCGGTTGCACTGGAAGTGCTGGCCGGAGAGGCTTTCGGCGCGGGTTGCTCTTCTTCTTCGGAACCCCAGCCGTCGTCGAGGTCGTCCGCCTGGTCGCTCATTCTAGACCGCCGACTGTAGCAGACCCTATGGTTTAGCCTTCCGAAGCCAGCTGAAGAGCCCGCTTCTCGGCCGCTCGGCCGGGTTTTCCGGGGCGAGGCTCGGTCGGTCCTTGGGGCTTTCGCGCAACCGCGTCTCGTAGATCCGGACTTGGCGCGCCGCGTCGATGTGGCGGGGCAGCTTATCCAGGACGAAGCGGAACTCCTGCAGCGCGGAGGCGTGCTTACCCAGCCGCTGGAGGATGAGCCCGCGATACCAGCGAACCGTCGGGTGGTTTTCGGCGAGACGGTACGCGCGTTCCAGCTCACGCGCGATGCGTCGCAAATCTGGGGCGGGAGCCTGGGAGTCGAGCCACGCGTTCATCGCGAGGTACGGGGGCTGGGGATCGTGCTCGAGCGCCAGCGCGAGCTCGCGCTTCGCCGCTGCCAGGTTGCCGTGGGACGCGAGCGCTTCAGCCCGCTCGAAGGCTCCCGCCGCCGCTTGGACGCGCTCGGCGTCGGTCGCGTCCGGCCGGGCAGCGCGCTTGCGAGCGAGTTCCTTGAGGCGAAGATTCTGCGTCACCACGTCCGGGATGCTCGAGCGCACCAGCGGTGGCGGCAGCGATGCCTCGAGTGGAGCGATGCTCTCCGGCGGCTCGGGGGGAGCGCTGGAAGTGGGCGACGCCGCGGGTTCGAGCGGGGGCTGGCGGAACTCCGTCGGTGCGGGCGTGGAGCGGTCCTCGACCGGCGGCGTTCCGGCCGCAGGCGGACGGCTCCCGTCGTCGCTCGAGAACCCCGGAGGCACGGAGGACGTCACCTTCGGCAAGCGCGGCGCGCCGGGGATCGAGAGCGGCGCCTGTTCGTTCGTCTCGAGGCCGAGCGGCGGAGCGCTTCTCACGCCGAAGTCGAGCGCACGCGTCAGCGCGAGCAGGCAAACCACGCGCGCGACCCGCTCCTCCGCCATGTCCGAGCTCGCGACGAGCTCGGAAAAACTTTGCGGCCCGCTCTGCAAGCGCTCCACGATCATCCGGTCCTGCCCCATGAAGAAGAAGTAATCGAGCGGCAGGTCTTCCCTCAGCGTGAGCGGTTTGTCCGCGATCTCGGCGAGGGCGCGATCGATTTCGGCCGCGCCCTCGTGATCGCGCAGGCCGCGCCAGATGAGCTCCATCGCGTCGGTGCGCACGGGCGATACGGCGCCCCAGTTTTCGAGCAGGTCGGCGCCGGGAAAGAAGCCGAAGCGCGTGTCCCGCGGCCGCCCGAACATCCACAGGATCTGGCGCAACAGCTGCTCGCGCAGCCCGGTGCCGAGCCCGCGTTCGCTGACGGCGCGCTCCGCGAGCAGAACCTGCCCGTGCAGGCGTTTCTCCGCGAGGGCGCGTTCGAGCGTGCTCTGGTGGAGCGCCGACGACAGGAGGCCGAGCTCGACGAGCACGTCGCCCAGAAACGCCACCGGACAACCGGTCTTGGCCTTGCGCGGGACGCCGGCCTCGAACTGAACGCCGTGCCGGAAACCCGACGATTCTTCGAGCACGAGCGTGCCCGCGAAACGGCAGTCGAGTGCGTGCGCGAGCAGGCGTGAGAGCGACGTCGCTTGCAGGAACCCCCCGACCTCGGGAACCAGGGCCGGCATCTGCGGAGGGGAACCATAGTCCGTGATCGGCTCTCGTGGGATGGTTTCGAAAAAATCGAACGAGTTCCAGGGCAAGCGCTCCCCAAACTTTTGACTATGCGGCCCGGCCGCACGGGCGCGGCCGGACAGCTCAACACCCCGCGGGGTGAGCGCCGCGTTCGCTCGGCCTTGCGCGTCGATCTCCGTTCCGACCTTGGGGACCCAAGCGCGGGCGGCCGCGAGTGTCCCATTCCGGGATGCACCGCTTTTCCTGGCTGCTCGGTCTGGTCTTGGCCGGTTGTGCCGAGCCCCCTCCCGCGAAGAGTCCCCCGCGCGAAGAGCAATCGTACGCGGACGCGATCCGAACGATCTGCGAGGTCGACGCGCACTCGGGCGCGAACCCCGACGACGTGTTGGACGTCTCTTCGAAGCGCGAGGAGTACTTGCTCGCGCACGTCAAGAACGGCGACGGCATTTATTTTCTGACGCTGTTTCGCACCGCGGGTCCCGTCGAGCAGGCGGACACGCTCGAGAAAGAGGCGGCGCGCGAGAGGATCGCTCGCTGCGCGCTCGTCTCGGTGTTGCGCGCGGACGCGGCTCGCTGACGGCTCGTGGTCCATCCCTCACGATCGCGCGCCGACTTGCCGCCGAGCCTCGGCAGGTCCTGAAGCGAAGGACGGCTCGGGACAATCTGCCTCGTTCTTTTTTCGGGAACGTTGCAAGTCAGCGACGATTCGGAGAACGGCGTCGTTCTGACGGACGGTCAGTCGGCTCACGGAAGGATCGGCGCTTTCCGTTCGCGCGAAAGTTTCGCGGAGTTGTTCGATCCTTCAAGCAGTGAGCCTAGACTGCGTGCCTCAGCGCTCGGGGACAAAGCGCGGAAGGAATTGCTCGACGAATGATCGCTAGACCGATCGCCACGTTGCCTTGGCATACGATCGCACTCGTCTACGGCAAGCACCGCCACGTCGTCAGCCACTCTCCGTTCGTGATCGGGAGAGACACCGACGCCGATCTCGTCGTTCAAAGTCCGGCGGTATCGCGCAGGCACGCGCGCCTGACGTTCGAGGAGGGCTGGCAAATCGAGGATCTCGGCAGTCGCAACGGCGTGGTCGTGAACGGTCGGCGGGCGCGCAGTCGCGTGCGGGTCGCTCGCGGTGACGTGCTGATGCTCGCGGACCTGGTGCTGGCGATCGTGCCGGCGAAGAGCAGTGAAATCGGATTTCCGGCGGCATGCTCCGAGGAGGCTCTCGAAGTGGCGATCGCCGACGACACGAGCCCCGTCGACGGCTTCCTGCTGTTCGCGACCAGCGTCGATCATGCGCTGCTCTCGGGTGACACGCTGGAAGCGGAGCGGCTGTTCGCGGTGCACCTCGGCCGGCCGGCGGAGCGCGCTGCAGCGCGCGGCGCGCTCGACGCGAGCGCAGCACGGACGCTGTCGCTGCTGGCGCTGCGGCTCGGCGAGGCCACGGGCAGCGGAGCCTGGCTGGACTTCGTGCTGCGCCTCTACGCCGCGAACGGCAGTGTCATGCCGCTGCCTGTCGTCAGCGGCATGCACTCTCTCGCCCAGCGTCTCGGGGGCGTCGATCGTAGCGCGCTCCGCCAGTACGCGCGCGAGCTGACGCGCCGCCGGCCGCTCGTGCTGGAAGAGCGGCACGCGGTCGAGCGCCTGCACGCACTTGCAACCACACGTTTCGCGGGCGCGACGGAAGACGCCTCGGAGTGGCCCGCGTCACGGCGCATTCTCGCGCGTCGCGCGACACCATTACCGCCGACGGCCCCGAGCGCGAAGCTGCGCCGTCCGACGGGCTGAGGCGCTCGCACGAGGGACGGAGCGCCGGCAGGAGCGCTTGCCAGCGAGGCCGCTCGTGTCTCGTTTCTGTATCGCTCTTTCTCGCATTCCCATGAGACCGGAATTGCGCTCTGCGTTCGTCAGCCCACGGGATTACGGCGCGACGCGCTAGAATGCATCCTCGAACCCTCGTGACCCAACAAGGCACTTCGCTCGAGAACCTGGTCATATTCCGGAATTCCCGAGGCTTGCCGGGCCGTGGCACGCTCCTGCATCTCACCCGCCACTCGGTCGCGCTCGAGGTCTATAACCCCTTCTCCATCGTCCAGCTGAGCGAGGTGCTGCACGACGTGCGCATCCTGCGGCAGGAGCGCGCGATCTACCAGGGGCGGGCCGTGATCACGAACCTGGTCCCGACGGGGGCGCTGACCATCGTTTCGGCTGCGCTCGTGGACCCCTGGTCGGACCTCAGCGGCCTCTCGACCACGCAGGACATCCGCTCCGAAACCCAGCGCTTCATCGCGGCCTGGGAGGACGGCTATCGCATCCGCCCGTCGTATCAGCTCGCCGTCAACAACCTCGCGAGCTTCCTCCAGGAGCTCGATCGCTGGCTCGGACAGGCCGAGGCGCTCTACTCGCACGAGTCCGGCAGCACCGGACAGGGTGGGCTCTTCGAACAGATCTGGCCTGCGCTCGAGCAGAAGCTCGCCGAGCTGTTCGCGAACCTGGAGCAGGCGGCGAGCGAGGTTCCCGCGGCCGAGGCGCCGGTGCACCGTGCTTTCTGCCAGCGCGAGCTGCATCCGCTCATGCTCTGCGACCCGTTCATCCACCGGAGCTTCACGAAGCCGCTCGGCTACGCGGGCGACTACCAGATCGTGAACATGATCCTGCGCGCGCTCGGGCAGTGTTCGACGACCTACGCGCGCGTGATCAGCGAGTTCAACCTGACGCGCGCGCCGGCCGTGGCGCACCGAAACCGCATTCGCCTGCTCGAGAGCCTGCTCGGTCAGGAGTCGAGGCGCCGCGCGGCGGCGGGCGCACCGCTGCGCGTGCTGAACCTCGGTTGCGGGCCGGCCGCGGAGGTCGAGCGCTTCGTCGAGAACGACGAGGCGGCCGAGGGCACGCAGCTGACGCTCGTCGATTTCAGCGCCGAAACCCTGGAGTTCGCCGGAGCGCGCATCGCGCGTGCCCGGGAGGCGTCGGGGCGCAAGATCGTGGTCTCGCCGGTGCACCTGTCGATGCACGAGCTCCTGAAGTCCGCGGCGAGCGGGCGCTCGTCGCTCGCCGGCGAGTACGACTTCGTGTACTGCGCGGGCCTGTTCGACTACCTGTCCGACCGGGTCTGCTCTCGGCTGATGCGCCTGTTCTACGACTGGACGGCGCCGGGCGGGCTCACGCTGGCCACGAACGTGCACGAGAAGAACCCGACGCGCCACCTGATGGCGCACATCGCCGAGTGGCACCTCGAGTACCGCGACGAGCGGCGCTTTCGGGCGTTTCTGAGCGAAGCGCTGCCTGCCACGGTGTACGCCGACGCGACCGGCGTGAACCTGTTCCTCGAGGTGAGGAGGCCCGAGGCGTGACGCGCGCCCTCGCCCCCGAGCTCCTGAACGCGGATTTCGACGCGCGCGAGCGCGAGGTCGGGCTGCGCTACTCGATCGTCGCGCACGTCCTCCTGATCACGCTCATGCCCGCGGGCGTGAGCCTGGATTGGTTCGTCTACCCGCAGCACCTGCGCGAGTTCGCGACCGTGCGGCTGCTCGTCGCAGCGTTCGCCGGCGTCGCGTTGCTCCTGCACCGCACGCGCTTCGTGAAGCAGAACATCCGCTGGTTCACGATGCTCACGCCCTGGCTCGTGAACGCGGCCATCAGCTGGATGGTCTACCGCACCGAAGGCGCGGCTTCCCCCTACTACGCGGGGCTGAACCTGGTGATGGCCGGCATCGGCGTGCTCTCGGTCTGGAGCTTCGCCGAGGCCACGCTCACGTCGCTCCTGACGCTGGTCTTCTACGGGGTGGCCTGCGTCGCGAAGGGGCCGCTCGGCGGGCAGGTTCACCTCTTTTACAACAACCTCTACTTTCTGGTCCTGACCAGCGTGGTCTCGGTGACGGCGGCCTACTTCAAGCGGCGCGCTCGCTTCGAGGAGTTCCGGCTGAGCTCGGACCTGGCGCGCGCCTACGAGCAGGCGAGCGAGCTCGAGCGCCTGAAGACCGACTTCTTCGCCAACGTGAGCCACGAGCTTCGCACCCCGCTCACGCTGATTCTCTCGCCCCTCTCGGACCTCCTGAACCGCGCCGCCGAGCTGCCCCGGGATCTGCGCGGGCTCGCCGGCATCGCGCACGACAATTCGCTGCGGCTGCTCAAGCTGATCAACGATCTCCTGGAGCTCGGACGGCTGGAAAGCAGCGAGTTCAAGGTGCGGCTCGAGCGCCTCGAGCTCTGCCAGTTCGCGTCGGCGCAGACCGAGTCGATGCGCCCGCTCGCCCGGCTCAAGAATCTGGACCTCGACTTCGAGGCCGGTACGAGCGCGTCCTTCGTGTTCGCCGATCCCGCGCAGCTCGAGAAGATCTTCATCAACCTGCTCACGAACGCCATCAAGTTCACGCCGCACGGAGGCAAGATCCGCGTCCGCGTCACGGAGAAGGAGGGCGAGGCGCGCGTCGAGGTCGCCGACACGGGCATCGGCATTTCGGAGGCGGATCTGCCGCACGTCTTCGAGCGTTTCCGCCAGGCCGACGGCTCGAGCACGCGCGCCTTCTCGGGGGTCGGCATCGGGCTCTCGCTCGCGCGCGAACTAGCCGAAAAACAGGGCGCCACGCTCGAGGCGGAGAGCCGGCTCGGCGAGGGCAGCACGTTCCGCCTGCGCCTGCCGCTCCGCGCCGCAGAGAGCGAGCTCGAGCCGGGCCTCGAGCCGGCGGCTCCCGGCGCGGCGGCGCGCGAAGACTCGCTCGCGGCGCTCTTTCGCCAGGCGGACCGCTTCGTCCCGCACGAGCGCGCGGGCTCGCCGATCGAGAGCGACCCGCCGCCAGGGGGAGAGCGCGCGAGCGTGCTCGTGATCGACGACGAGCCCGACATGCGGCGCTACCTGCACGGGATTCTTTCCGACCGCTACGCCGTGCGGGAGGCCTCCGACGGCGCCGCCGGCCTCGAGAGCGCGCGCGGGTCGCGCCCGGACCTGGTGCTGGTCGATCTGATGATGCCGAAGCTCGACGGCTGGCAGGTCTCTGCCGCGCTCAAGCGCGAGTTCGGGGAGGACGCGCCGAAGGTCGTGGTCGTCACGGCGCGCACCGACGAGATGGCCAAGATCTCGGCGCTCCGCAACGGAGCCGACGACTTCATGAGCAAGCCGTTCAGCACGCTCGAGGTGCGAACGCGCCTCGCCAATCTGGAGCGGACGCTCGAGCTCGAGCGCAGCTTGCGCAAGCAAAATCAGGAGCTCAAGCGCGCGCTCGCGAGCCTGCAGGCGGCAGAGGCGTTGCTCGTGCAGCGCGAGAAGATGAAGGCGGTGGTGCAGCTCGCGGGCGGCATCCTGCACGAGATCAACAATCCCTTGAATTTCACGATGACGGCGATTTCCGTCGCGCTCGACCGCTACGGCGACAAGGACCAGCGGCTCGGGCTGATCCTCGAAGACGTGCGCGCCGGGATGGTGCGCATTCGAGACATCATCTCCGACCTGCGCTCGTTCGCGCACCCGACGAACGCCGACCATTACGAACGTTTCGACCTGGAAACAATCATCGCGCAAGCGCTCCGCTTCACGGCGATCGAGCTGGACCAGGTACAGGTGGACCACGCCCAGGCGGGGGAGTGTCCGGTCTACGGGTCGCGTTCTCAACTCCTGCAGGTGCTCACCAATCTGCTCTTGAACGCGGGCGCGGCGGTGCGCCAGGTGGCGGCAGAGCGCAAGCCCACGATCCGCATCAGCGCCGAGGTGCTGGACGGGCGAACGCGCGTTCAGGTATGGGACAACGGCGGCGGCATTCCGCCTCACCTCGTCGACCGAGTTTTCGACCCTTTCCTCACCACACGCGATGTGGGAGAAGGCCTGGGGCTCGGGCTCAGCATCTGCCATTCGCTCGTGACGGCTCACGGAGGCGAAATTCGCATTCGCAGTCAACACGGTAGCTGGACGGAAGTAGCGTTCGAGCTGCCCCTGCAGGAGAGGGGTGTCGCGGCATGAACACGGGGATCGACTACAAGAGCCACGCTCTCCTCTTCGTCGACGACGAGGAGCAGGCGAGAAAGTACTTTCGCATGGCGTTCGAGGAGGACTTTCAGGTCCTCACCGCGCCGGGAGTGGAAGAGGCGTGGCAAATCATCGCCGCCGGCACGCCGCCGGTCGGCGTGGTGATCACCGATCAGCGCATGCCGCGCCAGCAGGGCACCGACCTGCTCGGGCGGGTGCGGCGCACTTACCCCGGCATCGTGCGCATCCTCACGACGGCGCACGCCGACATCGAGGCGGCCATCGACGCGGTCAACAGCGGCGCGATCTTCCGCTACCTGGTGAAACCCTGGGAGATTCGCGATCTACGCGTGAACCTGCGCCACGCCATGGAGTACTTTCAGCTCCGGCGCGAGCGCGATCTCTTGCTGCGCGAGAAGCTGAGTTCGCTCGAGCACATGCTCGTCGCCGATCGCGTGCGCAGCCTCGCGATCCTCGCGGAGGGGCTCTCGGGCCAGGTGCGCAACACGATGACCGCGCTCAGCGCCTACGTCGAGCTCGCGCGCGAGAAGTGCAAGCGCGATTTGCCCACGGCGGCGGCGCTCACGGAAGAGCACTGGAAGAACCTGCAGTGGGAAACGGAGGACGCCACGCGACACCTCCTGAAGTTCGTGCAGAGCGTGGCGGCGGCGACCCTCGAGCAACGCCAGGATTTCACCGATTCGGTGGAGCTCTCGGCCGTGCTCGAGACGGCCTGGCTCCGGGCTCGCGGGAAGCAGAGCACGGCCACGCTCGAGGTCGAGATCGCGCGCGACCTGCCGAAGCTCTCCTGCAATCGCGCGACGCTCGAGCGCATGTTCGCGAATCTGTTCTCCGCGCTGCTGCGTTCGGAGGTCGCGGGCGGCGCCTCGGCGCCCGTGCGCGTGCTCGCGCGCGAGGTCGTGAAGGTCTGGGGCGCGGACAGCGTCGCGATCCAGGTACTCTGCTCGGGGTTCGACGAAGCGGCCCTGAAGCCGCTGTTCATGCCGGCCTGGGCGAGCGGCGGCGAATCCGATTCACCCGACCTCCTCGCGGCGTTCTTCATCGCCCACCACCACGGCGGCACCGTCGGCATCGAGAGCAACTCGCCCGGCGGCGCCGGCTTCCGCGTGACGCTGCCCTTCCAGCCGTCGCTCGTGGAGCGCGCGCCCTTCGACGAATCCGCCGCCGACAAACTGTTCTCGCAGCTCCCCCGCTGGGAAGCCCTGGAGCGGGGCGGGTAGGGCAGGGCTAGTTGTGTTGTCGGGCGGTGGTCAGCGTAGGGACTACTTGCGTCGTTGGGGCGGCGGATGAGGTTCTTTTGCCGCCAAGACCGCCAAGAGCCAACAGTCGGCTCGACGTAACAACGCCCGCGGGAGGCTTGCCGGACGCACGGCCTGGTTTCAGCGCTGGGTGATGCGGCCCGTGATTGCGGCGGTGAAGGGCTGCTTCAGGGACGTGAGGTAGTTGCCGAAGGCGTCGAGGTCGGAGGGGCCGTTGCTGCGCTCGCCGGCGGAGCGGAGGACGGTGAAGTTGTCGCCGCCGCCCGCGATGAAGCTGTTGACGGCGATGCGATAGCTGCGATCGGGCTCGAGGGGTTTGCCGGAGGCGTCGCGGACTTCGACCACGCGCTGGCCTCCCTCGGGGATCGCCGGGTTCCAGGTGTAGCTCAGGCCCGAAATCTGGAGGATGCGACCACCGGGAGGCTGGGGCGCGCCCCACTGCTGGTTCAAGAGGTCGTAGATGCGCCGGCCGGTGAGGGTGAGCGCGACGACCGTGTTGCCGAAGGGCTGTACCGTGAAGAGTTCGCCCCAGGAGATCTCGCCGCTCGCCAGGTCGGCGCGAATGCCGCCCGGGTTCGTGAGCGCGAAGTCCGCGCCGATCGAGGCGCGCTGCGCGTCGGCGACGAGGTTGCCGAGGGCGGATTCGCCCGCCGCGTTCGGCGCGCGTGTGATGTCGGTCCGGGCATGCCCGACCACGCGCTCGACGAACGGCGCGACGCGCGCGTCCGCCGCAGCGACGATGGCCGCGACCTTCGCGTCCGGCGTCAGGCCGGGACCCTGGTCGGCCCAGGTTCTCACGATGGTCGCCGTCTTCGAGACGACGTTGCGCGTCTTGTCGTCGAGCACGAGGTCGATGTCGGCGTACGCGGTGCTCGCGGAGAAGGCCTGGGTCACGAGGATCGGGACGCCGCGGGCGTTCGGGAGCAGGGCGTTGGTGAACGCGTGCGTGTGGCCCGCGACGATCACGTCGATGTCGTCGTCGAGCCGCGAAACGATGGCGCTGAGCGCCCCGCTCGCCAGCGGCGCCGCGGCGTCGGTCGGTCCGGCGTAGCTCGTCTGGTCGGTGCCCTGGTGGATCGCCACGACGAAGGCATGCACTCCGCTCGCCCTGAGCTCCGCGACGGTGGCGTTGATCGCGTCCGCTTCGTCGCGAAACTCGAGCCCTTCGACGCCGGCGGGCATGACGATCGTGGGTGTTTCCCGGAGGACCGCGCCGATGAAGGCGATGGGAACGCCGTCCACCCAGCGCAGCGCAGCGCTCGGCAGGATCGAGCGGCCGGTCTTGGTTTCGACGACGTTCGCGCAGACGTACGGGTAGCGCGCGCCCCGCCACGCGGGGTCGAGGAACGGACCCTTCGGGTGATTGCCGCCGTCGATCAGCCGAAAGAGCTCGCTCCGGCCCTCGTCGAACTCGTGATTGCCGAGCGCGGCGATCACGTTGCACTCCTTGTTGCCGTCGCGGCGGGAGCTGCAGCGGTCGTCGGCGAGCGTGTTCAAGAAGCTCACCGAAGGTTCGTCCTGGAGCAGCGCGGAGTTCGGCGGCGAGGCGCCGGCGAGGTCGCCCGCGTGAACGAGGAAAGTGCGTTCTTCGCGTCCCGCGGAGGCGGCCTTCAGGTACGACGCCAGCACCGCGGCTCCACCCACGGGGCGTCCATCCAGCGTGCGCGGCGAGAGCTGTCCGTGGAAGTCGTTCAAGCCGAGGAGCTTCACTCGCACCGGTTTGCCGCTGCTCGCGGGGCCGTGCGCCGTCCGCTCGGCGCGTCGCGTTTCGGACGCACCGGAGCAACCGAGCGCGCTGCTTGCGGTCGCCAGCAGGAGAGCGCCGAGCCACCCGGTGAGGACGGGGCGGGCCGAATCAGGACACGAGGTCATCGAGAGCGATCTCAGCCTTGCTACCGAAATGCGCATCCGGCAAGCCGCCGTCGGATGGCAGCCCTCGGTGGCCCGCTTCCGGGGCGCGAGGCCGGGATTCGTGGTTGACTGCAACGGCGTATGTCGAGAACCGGCTTTCTTCGGGCCTACTCTCCAACGAGGCTGATCGTCTGCGCGAGCCTGTGCTTCGGCTGCTCGGACGGCGGGAACGACGCCGAGGAGAGCGCGGTGGAGCGGGGACGGCAGCTCTTCGAAGCGGGCCCGCTCTCCGATTCGGGACTGAACGTCTACTCCTGTGCCAGCTGCCACGAGCAGCACCCGAGCGGCGGCTCGCGGATCTTTCCCGGCGCGGCGATGGCGGGATCGACCCTGCGGCCATCGTTCTGGGGCGGTCAGGAGAACGACCTGCTGCGGTCACTCGAGGACTGCCGAACCTACTTCATGTACGCCAACTCGCCGCTCGATCGGGAGGGCGGGGCGGCCAGCGACCTCTACGCCTTCCTCGCGAGCCTCGAACCGGGCAATGCGGAGCCGGTGCCGTTCAGTGTCGTTCGCACGGTCGAGCCGCTACCGCGCGGCGACGCCGCTCGCGGGGCCGAGCTCTTCACGAATGCCTGCTCCGCCTGTCACGGAACGATGCACGAGGGCGCGGGCGCGCTGCGTCGAGTGCCCGCGCTCCCGGACGCGACCCTGCTCGACCACCCCGACTCCGACCCGGCGGAGATGCGTCTGATCTTCATCGAGAAGGTCCGCCACGGCGGCTTTCTCGGCTACGGCGGCGCGATGCCGCCGTTTTCCAGCGAGGTGCTCGGGGACGCCGAGCTGTCGGACATCCTCGAGGCCCTCGGCGTGCTCGGCGAGTGAAGGGCGCCTCTGGCTCGCGCGGCCTGAGGTGGTATTGTCCGCCGAACCTCGCTCGTCATGGGAACGCTCAGCCCGATCCACTGGATCCTCGTCGCCGTCGTGGTGCTCCTCGTCTTCGGCCCGAAGACCCTCTCGAAGATGGGCAAGAGCGTGGGCCAGGGGATGCGCTCGGTGAACAAGGTGAAAGAGACGTTCGTCGGGGATCCCATCAAGGCGATCACCGCGCCCGTCCCCGCCAAGAAGCGCCCGGCCCCCGCTCCCGAACCGGCGAGCGAGGCGGCGCCCGCCGCGGCCGAGAGTGCCGCGGAACCTACTGCACCCGTTGCCGACGCGGAGCCCGCGCCGGCCGCCGCCGAGAAGAAGGGCTGACCCGAGCCTGCGTTCGCGCCCCCTGCCGGCGAACCTCGAGCAGTTCGACTAGCGAACCTCGAGCAATTCGACTTCGAAGAGGAGGGTCGCGTTGGGTGGGATCACGCCGCCCGCGCCGCGCTCCCCATAGCCGAGCTTGGGCGGAATCAAGAGCGTGCGCTGGCCGCCGATCTGCATGCTCGCCACGCCTTCGTCCCAGCCCTTGATGACGCGGCCCTGGCCGAGCGGAAAGTTGAACGGCTTCCCGCGATCGAGCGAGCTGTCAAACTTCGCTCCTTTCGCGCCGTTTTCCCAGAGCCAGCCCGTGTAGTGCATCACGCAGGTCTGTCCCTGTTGGGGAGACGCGCCCGTTCCCGCCCGTGTGTCCTCGTACGAAAGCCCGCTCGCCGTGGTGGTCATCGCCATGGCGCAACGTTTCCAGAATCGGCCGGCGCCGTCAATCGCGGGATCCCGTCAGCCTTCGAAGCGTCGCAGCACCAGCGACGCGTTCGTGCCGCCGAAGCCGAACGAGTTCTTGATCGCCACGCGCTGTCGCATTTCGCGCGCGCTGCCCGTGACGACCTGGAGCGGGCAGTCCGGATCAGGCTCGTCGTAGTTGATCGTGGGCGGGACGACGCTGCGCGCGATGCCGAGCGCGAGCAGGGCGGTTTCGATGCCGCCGGCCGCGCCCAGCGTGTGGCCGATCATGGATTTGGGGGCGGTGACCGGGATGCGCGCGGCGTGCGCGCCGAACACGCGCCCGATGGCGCGCGCCTCGCCCGCGTCGCCGGCGGGCGTGGACGTGGCGTGCGCGTTGATGTGATCGACGTCGGCCGGAGAAACAGCGGCGGATTCGAGTGCGCGCTGCATCGCGATCACGACGCCTTCGCCCTCGGGGTGGGGCGCGGTGAGATGGTGCGCGTCGGCGCTGGCCCCGAAGCCGGCGACCTCCGCGTAGATGCGCGCGCCGCGAGCGCGGGCATGCTCGAGCTCCTCGACGATCAGGATCCCGGCGCCTTCGGCGATCACGAAGCCGTCGCGGCCCTTGGCGAAGGGGCGGCTCGCTCGAGCGGGCTCGTCGTTGCGCGTGGAGAGGGCCCGCATCGCGCAGAACCCCGAGACGCAGAGCTCCGTGAGCACCGACTCCACGCCGCCGGTGATCACCGCGTCGCACAGGCCGCGGCGAACGAGCTCGAGGCTCTCTCCGACGGCGTGCGCGCCGGAAGCGCACGCGGTGGTGAGCGTGTAGTTCGGGCCTCGCGCGCCGTAACGAATCCCGAGCAGGCCCGGGGCCGTGTTGCCGAGCATCATCGGCACCATGAACGGATTCATGCGATCCGGGCCCTTCTCGAGCAGGAGCCGGTGGTGATGCTCGAGGCTCGCCAGGCCCCCGAGCGCCACGCCGAGCAGGACGCCGACCCGCGCCGCCCGCTCCGGCGACACGCTGAGGCCGGCGTCCTTCACCGCCTCGTCCGCCGCGACGACGGCCAGCTGCGTGTAGCGATCGGTGTGACGTACGGTCGGCTTGTCGAGGCTCGAGGAGGGGTCGAACTCCGGCACCTCGCCGCCGAACCGCGTCTTGAGGCGCGAGGCGTCGAACGACTCGAAACGACGGATGCCGCTCCGGCCGTTGACGAAGCCGGAGAAGCTCGTCTCGCGACCGACGCCGAGGGGAGTGACGAGACCGATGCCGGTGATGACGGCGCGCTTGCTCATGGGGTATTCCGAGTGCTGGGACGAGCCGAGGCCTTGGATTTCCGGGTGCGCGGCGCGGGACGCGCGCGCCGCGACGGGGCCCGCGAGCGCTCGACGCCGAGCAGGCGCAGGGCACCGGCCCGCGCTGCCGCGAGGATCTCGCGCGAAAGCGCGGGGGTCTTGACCGCGCGCGAGAGCAACAGCCCGCCGACGCAGAGCGCGATGGCGGCCACGAACTCTTCGCGCTCCGCCGGTAGCTCGCCCTGGCTGCGCAGCGCCGCGAAATCGAACAAACCGCGCAAGCGCCGCTCGAAGCGCAGCCGTGCAGGCCCGCCGCTGCGCGCGATCTCTCCGCCGAGGCTCGGCAGGATGCAGCCGCCGCTCCGATCGTCGCGGTGCTCCGTGCTGAGGTACGTCTCGACGAGCGCGGTGGCCCAGGCACGCCCGCGCAGCTCGTCGAAGCGCCCGTACCAGCGCTGGCTCGACTCCACCGCGGCCGCATCGACCGCCGCCGCGACGAGCCCGTCCTTCGACGCGAAGTGGCCGTAGAAGCCGCCCGCCGTGAAGCCCGCGCGCGCCATCACCCGATCGACGCCCGTGGCCGCGATGCCGTTCCGGCGAAAGAGCTCGGCCGCGGCGTGCAGGATGCGGGAGCGGCTCTCTTGGCGGTGACCGGGCGGGTAGCGCACGGAGCGCATAGTATTACGATCGTAATTCTATTGCAAATGACACCGCCGCGCCTGAAGCTCCGGGCGGCCCGCTACTTCAGGTATGCCGCGAGGGCGAGCCCCTGGCCGCCGAGCGCGCTCGCGACGAGGCCCGCGATGCGGATCGAGCTCACGGGCGCGACGAAGATCGGTTGCGCGCCGCGTGACGACTCGACGTTCTATACCGTGTGATCTCGGGACGGGCTTCTCGGTCAACACTCGCGATGCCGCACGCTGCTCGCGCTGCGGCAGGAAAATTTCAGAGCGCGCCCTGGTACCGGTTTCCACGGCGCAAAGGCGGCGGCGCTGGTCGGGAGCGCCGGTCGGGTGATAGAGTTTGTGGGTTCCCCATGCGTTCGGAACCGGGGAGTACCACCGTCACGGAGCGGAGCTCGCCGCGCAGC
>DASXWF010000036.1:0-11013 GCA_036503835.1 Polyangiaceae bacterium
CCGGCGCCGCCGCTTTCTTCGGTGGCTCCGGACGTGCCCGAGGCGGTGGCGCAGGTCGTCGACCTCTCGCTCGCGTTTTCGCGCGACGCCCGCTATCCGGACGCGCGCACCATGCTCGCGGACGTGCGCGCGCTCCGGGCAGGCGGCGTCACGCCCTACGCGAGCGCGCGGCTCGCGTCGCGGGACGAAGCGACGCGCCCCGAGGGCCCCGTCCCCTCGATGCGCACCCAGCCACTTCAGGCGCGGCAGAACGCGACGCAGCCGATGCCGATGTACGCGCCCGCTTCGCCGGCGCCGCCCGGCTTTCCGCCGACCGAGCCGTCGCCGATCTCGATGCGGCCGCCGGCGTCGCAGCGCGCCGACGCCTCGCCGGGTCAGCCGCCGAACAGCTTGCAGGGGTACACCCAAGTGGCTCCCGTCGCGCAGACGGCATACGGAGCCGCCGTTCCCGGCACGCAGCAGCCCGCGGGTGGCGGCGCAGCGCCGAAGCGGAGCTCACTCGGGCTCTTCCTGGTGCTCGGAGGGCTCTTCGTGGTGGGCGCCGGCGGGCTTGCGACGGTCTTCTTCGTCGCGCGCTCGTCGAGCGAGATCGGAGTGGCCATCGGAGGGGAGTCTGCTCCCGCCGGGCTCGTGCCGAGTGCTCGCGCCGTCGCCGTCGCAGCGCCGCTCGTCACGGCGACTTCGCCCGACCCGGCCGCCACACCGGCTGCCGCCGTTGCCGCGACCGCCGTCGCCGCCGCCGAAACGTCTCCTCCGGCGCCGAGGCCCGAGACCAAGCGCGCGGCCGCTGCGAAGCCGGCGTCGACAGCGAGCGCAGCGCCGCCGTCGCCTTCGGCTGCTCCCGCTCCGACCGAAGCCGCACCGGCTCCGGCTCCAGCTCCGGCGCCGTCCCCCGTGGCGCCCGCTCCAGCTCCCAACGCCGACCCGGAGCCCGCGCCGCCGGCTCCGAAGCCCGGCTCTTCCGCGCAACCGCCTCCGCCCGACGACGGTCGCCGCGGACCGGGACGGCGCAAGGGGCAGCGCTGACGTAGAGCGGCCCTGCAATGGGCGCGACCTCCTCGAAACGTCAGTCGCTCGAGGGCGCACGGTAGACGGTGTGCCAGGTGACGTGGCCGCAGTGATCGCAGCGCAGGGCGCGGCGGGGATTGCCCCAAGCCTTCCAGCGGATCCCGCCTACGTCCCAGATCGAGCGCTCTCGACCGCAGGGGCAGCGGATCTTCCACGAGCGCGACGCGGCTTCCATGTCGCGCGCCCACGCGCGCGGCAACACGGCCTTGAAGAGTCGCTGGATCGAGCTCATGGAGCGCCTCGACGCAGTGCCTCAGCCCTCGCGGCCGACTCGAGCTTCGCGCGCAACTCGTTCAGGTCCCGCAGATTCGAACGGAAGAACCGGTTCGTTCCCGAGACCTCCTCTTCGGCAGCCTCCTTCGCGAGCTCGCCGTTCTTGTCGATGAGCGCGAGCATGCGAAGCGCCCACTGCGTCTGCTCGGGGGGACCAGGGGCCATGCGCTTGTCGCGCAGCCAGAAAAAGAAGGGAGTCGGGTGATGCGGAGCGTGTTCGAGCGCGGTCGCGTACACGGCGTCGTCGAGCAGGAGCAGCCTGGTCGGCGCGGCGGTGAAAAGCCCCATCACTCCGACGTGGTGTGAACGGAGCAGCGCCTGCACCAGACCCGCCCGTTCCTTCGCGGGATAGCTGCCGACGAGCGCCGCCAAGTGCCGTGGCCTGATCACCGAGCCTCCGCGTCCGAGCAACTCGATGCAGGCCTCGCGTTGCTGCGGCGCGAGATCGCGCACGGAAACCGCCTGGAGGATCGCATCCAGCAGTGGATCGACGAACGAGTACTGACTGCTTCCCGTCTCGCGCGGCGGGAGAGAGCGGACCAGGGCGACCAGGCCGTCGAGCTCCGCGATTGCGCGCTCCGCACTGGCACGATGCCACGGAGTGGCGTCGGCGTCGCGTACGGCAACGTCCTTGACGACCAGCTTCAGCGGCTGCGTCGCCGCGGCCTTCGCGAGCCAGAGCTCGATATCGGCGTTGAAGGCGTCCCAAGCCGAACGCTTGGGCTGTTTCGGCCCGGACAGGTCTGCGTTCATCACCTCGCGCTGGACGCGCTGGACGTCTGCTTCGGGAAGCGGCTTGGACGTATCGAGCCAGGCGAGGTAGTTCGGATCGCGCTCGGCAGCCGCACTCGAAAGTCGGCGGGCGCCGTGTTCGATTGTCCATCGGTGACAACGTCTTGTCCATCCGCGCCAATCGCCCCGGCGAGGATTGCGCTTGCCTGCGTTGCATGACACTGAGTCGGTGAACGGCGCTGCACTCTCGTGCTCCCGTTCGGGACGAGTGGCGGAGCGTGTCGATCCAATGAACGAAGTGGAACCATGTCGTCACGATCCGCGTCCTTCTCCGCATTTCGAAGAGTGTGCCAGGTGGCAATCGGCGTGCAGGACGTAGGCGAGGTTGCGGACGGCTCCACGGACGGCAACCCGTCCGTGCACATGCTCCAGATCATCTGCGTCAATCCAAAGCTCTGAGCCGAGCAGAGGCGACGAACGTGTGGCTGCGCGCGGGTCGTTCGACATCTGGAAGCGAAGGAAAAGGTGGGTAGCGTCATGACGATCGAGAAACAGTCATCGAAAGCAGGGTTTGCCGGCGCCGTCTGTTCGGCGCTGCTTTTTGCGGGCTGTTCCGCGAGCGACGCTGCCCCCGCTGCGCCAGGCGAAGCGAACGTCACGACGGTGTCCCACGCCGTCGTGGGCCCCGTCGTGATTGCGTCCGGCGGCGTAGCGATGCTGCGCATCGTGACGAAGCCGAATCCGCATCCCGAGGTGCTCGCGGCGGCCACCGATCTCCGCGACAAGCTCAACGAGATCACGGGCGGGTCTTTTCAGCTCGCCACCGGCAGCAACGGCAGCGCCGACATCGCGGTGGGGATCCGGGACGACTTTCCGCCGAGCAGCGAGTGGCGATTCGGCGGAACCTATTTCGGCTCACCGACCGATCCGACGCGAACCGAGGACTTCGTGACGTCGACGCACTCGCAAGGCATCGTCGTCGCGGCTTCGTCGACGAAGGGCATCAAGTTCGCCGTGTCGGATCTGCTCTACCGCCTGGGGCATCGCCAATTCTTTCCTGGCGCCGCTTGGGAGGTCGTACCGCAAAGCCCCAATCTGTCCTTGAACTACGCCCGGACCGAGCGCCCCAGCCATTACGATCGGTTACTGTTCTACGGGTACGGAAACTGGAGCGACATGACCGAGCCGGTGCTGCGCTGGCGCACCCGCAATCGCATGGGATTCGGAATCGACGTGGATTCCGGCGACGCCTATCCCGGCATCATTTCGCGCAACCTCGCGGCGTTCCAGGCCCACCCCGAGTATCTGGCGCTCGTGAGCGGGCAGCGCACGGCGCCGCTCAGGCCCGACGGCAAGGTCAACCACACGGCGAAGTTTTGCATCTCCAATCCGCAGCTCAGAGCGCTGGTCGTCGCCGACGTGGTCGCGCGGCTCGCGACTCCGTCGCTCAAGTCCGTGTCGGTGAACCCGTCGGACGGCGGAGGGTGGTGCGAATGCGACGTTTGCAACGCCGCGTACTCCAGCATCAGCGATCGCGTCGTCAGCCTCGCCAACGAAGTCGCCGTCGCGGTTCAGTCGACCTACCCGAACCAGAAGTACCTCGGGCTCTACGCCTACAACCAGCACGCGGCCGCCCCCCTCGACGTGACGGTGAATCCTCGCGTCGGTGTCCGCGTCGCTACGAAGTACATCCCGGCGCCGGCCGAACAGCTGCTTTCACAATGGCAGGCGCAAGGCGCGGCGCTCCTCGGGATCCGCGACTACTACAGCATCTGGTCCGCCGATCGAGACCTGCCCGGCAAGGGTCGGGGAGCGGACATCGAGCTCGTTCGCAGCACCATCGCGAACTTTCACGCTCTGAACGGGCGCCTGTTCACCGCCGAGGCCGGCGGGAATTGGGGACCGAGTGGCCTCGGCTACTACCTGGCTTCCCGCTACCTGTGGAACACGGCGGAAGCCACGCCGAGCAAAGCGACCAGCTTCAGGAACGACTTTCTCCAGAAAAGCTTCGGTGCGGCGGCCACGAGGATGGGCGAGTTCTACACGCTGATCGACGGCTCCAGCAGCCCGCTCTTGTCGAGCCACCTCGTGAATCGAATGTACTCCAAGCTCCAGCAAGCGCTGGGGCTCGTCTCCGACGCGAAGATCACTCGGCGCATCTACGATCTCGCGCTCTACGTTCGCTACGTGGAGCTCTATCAGTCGTACGTGTACGCGGCGGCCGGCGCGCCGCGCCAGAGCGCGTTCGAGACGCTGATGCGCTTTGCGTATCGCATTCGCTGGACCGAGATGGTCCACTCGCTCGGGATCTGGCGCGCGCTGCCGTTCGCGGACAAGTCCGTGGTGTTCACGGATCCGGACCCGGGGAATACGCTCGAGGCGTGGCAGGAGCCCGCGCACCCATGGAAGTCCGACTCGCCGCTCGGTGAGGCGCCCTACACGGCGGCCGAGATCTCCGAAATCACGGCGCTGATCGCGAATGGAATCGCGAACAACCCCACGGTTCCATGGACGCCGGTCGCGTTCAGTACGGACCTGGTCCCCGCTGGTCAGCTGATCACGCAGTCATACACGCTGCCGGCGGCGTACGCCTCGGGCAGCTACGACTACGCGCGTGATCCCCATCGTTTCTACGTGTGGGTCGATGCGCCCGGCCCGGTTGCACTGCGCGGGACGGGCGGGGTGCTCGGCGGCAATGACACCGCGACGTTCGACCTCTTCGCCGAAGAGAATCCGGACACCTCGACGCCCGTCTCGTCTGCGGGCGTTCCGACGGACAAGATCGAGTATCCGCTGAACCTGAGCACGCCGTTCGCGGGCCTGCACCGCGTGGAGGTGCAGGACCGGTCCTTCGGAGCGCGGGCGAGTTGGCCGGCGGGTACGCAGGTCGTGTTTCCCGTGGCAGCCGACGATCCGACGCCGCTCCTGCATCGGATCTACATGTACTTCTACGTGCCGGTGGGCACGCCGGTCGTGGGTTTCTACGCGCACAACGTGGGCGAGGTCCGCGACGCCACGAACACCACGGTGCAGGTCATCTCCTCCACGCCGAACTTCTACAGCGTCCCCGTGCAAGCCGGCCAGGACGGCAAGGTCTGGAAGTTTTACTACACGGCATCGCGGCCGATACTGATGACGGTGCCGCCCTACCTCGCGGTGAGCCCGAGCGAGCTCATGCTTCCCGCGGAGGTCCGGCTCTCGGACTTCGGACAGTAGCGATTTCGGTGGACGCGGCCTGGCTCTCGCCCGACGATACGCACCCCAACCAAAGGCGGTCACTCATGGGCGACAAGTCTCCGAAGGCGAAAGAAAAGGCGCGGAAGCAAGACAGCGCGGACAAGAACCAGAAGAAGGCCAACGCGGCCGCGAAGGCTTCTCAGCAAGGGAGCGCGGGCGGGGCGAAGAAGGGGCGGTAGGGCGGGACGACCAGAACCGGCACGCAGCTCCGTCTCGCATCGGAGCTGCGTGATCGCCGGGTCTTGTCCGGCGGAGTCGCGATGGCGGACGCGTGAGCGAACGGTGGTAGAAGCCGCGCGATGCCTCGAGGAGCCGTGGACGAGAACCTGCCGAGCGCCGTCGTTCGGCGCTTCGTGGTGGTGGGGCAGACCGCGAGCGCTTCCGGGGAGTTTTCGACCGAGGATCTGCCGAGCTCGGGCGGGCGCATCGACGTCTTGCTGCGTTGCGTGCGCGCGGCCCTCTTGGTCTCGCACGGCGTGCGGCGCGAGGCCGTCGTGTACCTCGTGCTTCGCGGCGGAGCGCGCGCACCTCGCGTTCTCCGTATTTCGGGGAAGGACGCGCAGTTTCTTCGCCCCGACGAGCGCAGCCTCGCCCTCCTCGTGAAGAAGGGTCTCGGCGTGCCCACGCCGAAGCGCGCCGAAACGTTCATCGACGTGAAGCCGGGACTTTCGGTCGCGGAAGGTGACCTGGAGTGCGTGCTCGCGGATGCTCCGGGCGCCGCAGCGTATTGCCTCGTGGAGGACGGCCGGGACCTACGCGACGAACCGCTCGACGCGCCGGACTGCCTGTTCGTTTTGGGGGATCACCTCGGACTGGACGCGCCCACCCGCGCTCGCCTCGACGCGCTGCCGTGTCGGGTCGTCAGCGTGGGCCCCGTCAGCTTGCACACGGACGACGTCGTGACGCTCGTCGGCAACGAGCTCGATCGCCGAGGCCAGCGCTAAAATTCGAACTTCACCCCGGCCTGCACCCAGCGCGGAGCGTTCGGACGCGCGCCGTAGGGGCGTCGAGAGACGATGTACGCATCGTTCAGCAGGTTTCGCACGTTCACGTAAAGGGAGAGCCCGCCCGCTACCTCGAGGTGCCCTCCCACGTCGACGATGACCTGCTCGTCCGTGGCGACGGCGTCCGCGAGCGGCTCGCTGCCCGCTTCCTCGCGCATCTGGGCCACGTAGGTGACGGCGACGACTCCGCGTGCGCGCTCGTGCTCGAGCGCGACGCTGGTGCTCAGCTGGTGGCGCGGGACGTAGGGGATGTCGTCGCCCCGCTGGACGTCTTGGTAGCCGGGCGCGACCGAGTCGAAGTCGTTTTGGAACGTGCCGCGCGTGAAGGTGTAAGAAGCGAACATCGGCAGCGTGAGCTTCGCGGGCAGGCGCAGCTCGTGGCCCGCGAAGGCTTCGAGCCCGTAAATCTGGGCCTCGCCGAAATCGAACTGGCGGTCCTCTTCATCCGAGCCGCAGCCGCTCGCGAAGGTGCAGATGCTCGTCATGTTCGAGTAGTCGTTGAAGAAGCCGATCAGCTCGACGCGCAGTGGTCCGTCGCTCAGGCGCGCGCCCGCTTCGTAGTTCACGCTGTACTCGGGCTTGGCGGCCTCGCTGCTGGCGGGGGGAGGCGGGCTGAAGCCGCGGTAAACGCCGGCGAGGACGCCGAGCGCCTTCGTGATGCCGTAGTAGGCGCCCACGCCCGGCATCAGCGCGTGCACGATGCCGCCGCCGCGCGTGCCCGCGAGCCGGTCGTCCACTTCGCTGCGGATGAACTCGACGCGGACGCCGGGAGTCACGGTGAGCTCTCCGAACGTCACGGCGTCGAGCAGGTGCATCGCGAGCGCGTACGAGCGCTCGATGTTCGACGCGGTGACCACCTCGCCGCGATCGGCAGGGATGAGCTCGCCGCCCTGCATCACGAACGCCTCCTCGCTGTGCCGGCGATCGATCTGGTCGTGGTGCAGCCGCAAGCCGAGCTCGAGGCGCTGCGCGACGGGCTCGTGGTCGAGCGCGAGCGAGAGCACCGTCTGCACGCCCTCGCTCACGAAAGTCCGGTCGTTCGGGCCGATCCAGAGCACGTCGTCGCCGATGCCGGTGGCCGGATCGGCGTCCGAATCGCCGCCCTTCAACACCGCGAGGTAGCGCTGATTCACGGGGTCGGTCGGATCGGCGAGCACGGCCGCGGCGTCCGCCCCGTCCAGGTGATTGAACTTGCGCCAGACGCGGGTGTAGTCGTGGCGGTAGACGTCGGTTTTGGTGTTGAAGCCCTTCTGCTCGTAGCGGTGCGTGAACACCAGGCTCGTGCGATGGTTCTTCATCTGATCGAGCGCGCTCGCCGCGTAGCGCTGATACGGATCGGCAGCGAAGTCGGCGTCGGTCACGCCGAGGTAGGTCTCGTTCGAAACCTCGTCGGCGTAGGCGAGCTTGAGCGAGAATTCGTTGCGCCGCTCGGCGTGCGGATCGAGCACGTAGAAGGCCTTGACGGTCCAATCGTTGCGCGTCGAACCGGTGTCGGCGCCGTCGGGCAGGTCCTTGAAGCCGGTGTTCCAGAGGCGCACGCCCTCGATCAGAAACCCTTTCTGCTCGTCGCTCGCGCCCACGTGGGCGTCGACCTTGCCGTAGCCGTACTCGCCGAAGGCGATGTCGACCCTGCCGCCCACGTCTTCGGGCACGGGCCTGCTCACGAAATCGATGGCGCCGCCCACCGTGTGCGGGCCGTAGGCGATGGCCGAGGGGCCCTTGATGATGCGCACGTAGGTCATGCGCGTCATGAGCGGGAAGTAGTAGGCGGCGGGAGCGGAGTAGGGGGCCGGGCCGAACAGCACTCCGTCCTCCATCAACGTGAGCTTCTTGCTGCGATCCGGGTTCGCGCCACGGATGCCGATGTTCGGCCGCAGGCCGACGCCGTCCTCCAGGCGGATGTAGACGCCGGGTGCCTGTTGAACGATGGCCTGCGGGTCGTCGTATTCGAAGCGCTCGAGCTGGCGGTTGGTGATGACGTGGGCCGAGCCGGGCGTGCGCGCCAGGCGCGTGCCGACGATGGTGACGTCTTGAGGCTCGGTGGCGGCTTCGGGCCGCGGGGCGGGAGTGGGAGCAGAGTCGGGAGCGGGAGCGGAGTCGGGAGCAGAGTCGGGAGCGGGAGCGGTTTCGGAAGTGGGAGAGGGGGGAGGCAGATCCGGGCGCGGTGCGGCGGGGTCGGGCTGCGCGACGGCAGTACGTCCGGCGAGGAGGACGAAGCTGAGAACTCGGGCCAGGCGCCCGCGGCGCTCGAGGGATCGCGGCATCGGCGTAAGCAAGCTCAGAGGACGGGCCGCGTGTGCGGCGGGGTTTCGGTGGGCGGGGGCAATACCAGATCGCGAAGGTCGAGTCGCTCCGGAATTCTCGCGAGGTCGACCGACGGATCGAGGAACGGAACGCTGCGCCGTCCGTTCAAAGAAACCCGCGAGTTTGCATACACCTCGACGGAGCCGAACCCCCGTCGCGAATAGTCATCGCGGATGTGGTGCGCCAGCTGGACGATCAGGTCCGGCTGGCTCGACATTTCGTACTCCTGCATGCGCGTGAGGTAGTCGCGCGGCTCGACGTAGAAACGCCGCCCTTGCTCGGGGCTCTTCACCAGGAAGGTCGTGCTGCCGCCCTTGGCCCGCAGCATCACGCGCCACGAAAAGCGCATGCCTTGCTCGTGCCAGAGCACGTTGCCGCCGTACGCCAGGTAGCGGAGGGGCAGCGCCAGGTGCAGGGCACAGTAGACGGCGCCGAACGCCAGCGCGCCGAGCGCCCAGCGGCTCGGAGGCCCGAGCGGCCCGAACGCGGGCGCTGCCGGGGATGGGGGTGGCAGCGTCGCCGTCCGCGTCCGGCGAGCTCCGAGCCGGCTCCGCGCACGGGCGAGCAATCGCCGCGGCCACTCCGGCGGAAAAAACACCAGGGCCGACAGCACCATGATCACCGGGAACATCCCGATCGGAAAGAGCACGCGCGTGAGGACGTGGAACACGATCACGACGGCGTAGGCGAACGGCCGCGTGCGATTCCACAGCAAGAAAGCCACGATCGTGGTGTCGAACAGGAAGCCGCTCCACGCGAACAGGAGCGGCACGACCGGCAGCGTCACGAGCGGACCGAGCAGCGGCAGGTCCGTCACCGTACCGAGCCAGATTCGCAGCGGCTGCGCGTGGATCAGCCAGTCGCTTTGAGCCTTGGCGAGGCCTGCGAACGTGTACACGACGCCGATCTGGAAGCGAAACAGGAACAGCCAGGCGCGGGCGACGGCCGGGCGCTCCGGCGGCGCCGTGGCCGGCGCGGGGCGGCCGAAGCGCTTCGAGAGCCACGCGTCTACCGAAAAGGAGCGGTGGGCCGGCGACAGAGCGAGCAGGAACGCGAGCAGCGCCGCCAGGTAGTAGTGGTTCAGGTACGTGCTCACGTCGATGAGCTGCACGTACGAGAACCCGACCGCGAACGCGAAGGCCGAGAAGCGGAAGGCGGCGCCCGCGGCGATCGCGAGCGCGAGCACGCCGAGGGCCACGAACAGCCAAGCCATGTACGGGTTCGGCAGCGGCTCGACCCATTCGAAGCCCCAGTACTTGAAGTGAAAGCCCGGCGTGACGAAGAAACGCTCGACCCAGCCGTTCGCCAGGAAGCGCTGCATCGAAAACGCGAACGTGAGCCCGAACAACACGCGAAACGCGACGAGCCACGCCGCGTCGACGGGCGCGAGCAGGTAGCGAACCGCGCGGTCGACGCTAGTCCGTGTCACCCGCCACTCCGTCGGGGAGCTCTAGGTTCAGCGGGCTGCCGGTGCCGAACAGGTCGGATTTCAAGGGATCCGTGATCGCCTTGATCGTGAGGTAGAGGTTCTCGAGCTCTTCCGGCGCGGCCGCGTTCAGGGCGGGGAAGGTGCTCGTGAAGGCTTCGGCGGCGTCGAGCGCGCGCACGATGTCCTCGCCGAGCGCGGCGTGTCCCGCCTCGCTCAACCAGTCGTCGAACCCGAGGCCCTCGCCGCTCTCGCCGCAGCCCTGGAACAGCGCGCGGAATCCGCGGAGGTTCTGGCGGATGTTGTCCGTGCCCACCAGCGCGTAGGGCGCTTCCGGGCTGGTCACGGGATGGGTCAGCGTGACTCCGAGCGGTACGCCGAGCTTCCAGTCTTTCACCTCGCGTTCGAGGTAGACGAGCGACCAGGCGAGAATCGTGAGCGCCTGCTGCTCGTCGGCGTAACCGACCGCGTTGACGAAGGTGTCGCGGAAGTTGCCGTTGCCGGGGTTCCAGAGATCGAGGAGTCCGCGCGTCGTCGTGACCACGTCGGTCGCGAGCGCCGCGAGGTACTGGTGCTTGCGCGCCGTAAGCTCCGCCGGATCGAGGGCGGCCCAATCCGCCGCCGTCGAGCTCGTCGCGGAGCAAGCGGTGTCGGCGCCCGGGTAGAAGAGCAGGTATTCGATGCCGAACAGGCCGCGGCCCGCGATCGGCACGTTGGGGAAGCCCTGGGTCTGGTACTTCCGGGTGAGGATCTGCTCCTCGATGCGGCAGCGCGTGAAGCGCGGCCAGGAGTAGACGAACTCGCGCAGGCCCTGGCCGTACACGATGTCCTTGCCCTCGCTCTCGGCGCGACTCGAGAGCGGACCGAACTGAAAGAGCTCGACCGCCGACCAGGCGGACATCGCCGCGCGAAAGTCGGCCTGTGCACGCTCGAGATGTTCCGGGGTCGGCTCCGCTGCCTGCGCGAGCG
>DASXWF010000037.1:0-26513 GCA_036503835.1 Polyangiaceae bacterium
AGCTTGCCGAGCATGTAATGCACGAGCGTGAACGCGTCGGGGAAGATCACGCGCTCGGCGGAGCTGTGGCTGATGTCGCGCTCGTGCCACAGCGCCACGTTCTCCAGCGCCGGCACGAGCGAAGCGCGCACCACGCGCGCAAGACCGCACAAGTTTTCGCTGAGCACGGGGTTCCGCTTGTGCGGCATCGCGCTCGAGCCCTTCTGGCCCGCGGCGAAGCGTTCCTCCGCCTCGCCCACCTCGGTGCGCTGCCAGTGCCGTACGTTCGTCGCGAGGCGCTCGATCCCGCTCGCGAGCAGCGCGAGAGCCGCGAAGAAGGCCGCGTGCCGGTCACGGGCGACGATCTGGGTCGACACCGTTTCCGGCCGCAGCCCGAGCTTTTCGAGCGCCTGCGCTTCGATCTCCGGCGAGAGGTGCGCGTAGCTGCCGACGGCGCCCGCGATCTTGCCGACGGCGATTTCTTCGCGGGCGCGCAAGAGCCGCGCACGGCCGCGGCGGATTTCCGCGAGGTGTCCGGCGAGCGCCACGCCGAACGTGGTCGGCTCGGCATGGATGCCGTGCGAACGACCGATGAGCGGGGTGCGCGCGTGCTCCCGGGCGCGCGCGAGCAGCTTCTCGCACAAGATGTCGGTGCGTTCGACCAGCAGATCCGTGGCACGAACGAGCAGGCACGCGAAGCTCGTGTCGAGCACGTCGCTCGAGGTCATGCCGCGGTGGAGCCAGCGCGCCGGATCGCCGACACGCTGCTCGACGTGGGTCAGAAAGGCGATCACGTCGTGGCGCGTCTTCTGTTCGATGGTCTCGATCTCGGCGGGGTCGGGGGTGAGCTCCTTCGAGCGGATCGCCGCCGCGGTGCCGCGCGGCACGTACCCCGCGGTTTCGAGCGCTTCGCAGGCGCAGAGCTCCACCTCGAGCCAAACGGCGTAGCGGTTTTTGTCGGACCAGAGTTCGGCGAAGGGCTTGGACGTGTAGCGCGGGATCATCGGGGGCGGCGGGACCCTAGTACAACGGCGCGAAGGTGCACGGTTGGGATAAACGCGTCGCGGAAGCGCGGGGCCGCGCCCCCCCTCGGGGACCACCTGACCCACCCTCGTCAGTTCTTCATCCGCTTCGGCGCCAGCGCCTCGGCAGCGCGCTGGATCTCCTCGGGCACCTCGAGGTTCGGCTCGAAGCGACAGTTCATGCCGCGGTATTCCACGCGGACGCGCTCGGTCGCCTGGTCGCGGACCTTGCGCAGCAGCCAGGCGTGCTCGAGGTCGTCGAGAAGCACGATGCCGCGTTCGCTCACGCCGGCCTCTGCCGTGACGCTGCTCGGTGGATTCAGCTCGAATGCGGCCAGGCACGCTTCCTTCGGACTGCCGTGCAGGACGGCGTCCCCGCTCAGGAAGGCGCGCGGCGGCTCGACCGCGTCGGTGACGACGACCGGATGCGAGGTGCCCGGAAAGCGCGCAGCGACGACGCGCGCGCTCGAGCGCTTGAGCGGGCTCGAGCAGGCGATGGGGCGTGTCCCGAGATCGAGCGCCACGGGGGCGGCGACTGGGTCGGCGACGGGTGCGCCCTCGGCCCGCAGCGGGAAGACGTGCGCTTCGCTCGACCGACCTTTCAAGTCGACGAGCTCGACGTGCAGCGCGGCGGAAGCGTTGAGGTAGGTGATGTGGACCGCCTGACCGAGGCCGAACGCGTCCGGGTCGGGTAGGCCGATGCTGGCCGCGTCGAACCGCCACTCCGTCCCGGCGAGCCGCGCGCGCACGAGGGCGGCGCCCGAGTCGAGCAGCGCCAAGCCGACGTGGCCGCTTCCGAGGTGCGCCATCTCGGTGTGACCGCCACGCGGGATCGAGCCGGGCCAGGGAATGGGCGGGAGCGTGACGACCGAGCTGCCGTCGAGAAATAGGGTCGCCTGTCGATCGCGGCCGCGCGCGTGCAGCCGCAGGTAGAGGCCGCGCTCGGCGATGCTCACCAGATCGGGCCGGGCGATCTGCGCGACACCGGCGCCGCGCTCGAAGTCGCCGGGTGAATACGCGCCGCCGTCCGCGAGGCGCGCGCGCGTGACCCTGCCCTCCAGCAGATTGTTCCAGACGATCTCCACGTCGGTGAGGTGCGCGCTCGCCACGCGCGGATCGGGGGCGCGGTAGCGCAGCGCCGCGGCGCCCTCGACCTGTGGAATCACGGCCAGCGCGAAATCGGACGGGCGCCTGAGCGGCTGCAACAACGGCACGGAGTCGAGCCGCGGGCGCGGACCGCCGCGCGCGTGATAGATGGTCGCCGAAGCGGTGGCGTAGTCGTCCGCGACCGCGAACCAGGCCGTGTCGCCGAGCGCCGACTCCTCCGCTCCGGGTAGCTCGCGCACCCCGGGGACGAGCGTCCAGGGGCTCGCCGCGAGCGTGCACGCGAGCGGCGTACGGAAGCGGCGCTCGAAGCCGCCCTCGCTGCCGTCGTCGTCCACGGGCACGGCCGCCTCGAGCTCGGCCTCGTCGCCGACGCCCCAACCGAGCCGCGTGAGCTCGTCGCCGACGACGCAGCCGGCGCTCGTGCAGCGCAGCGGCACGTCGCAGGAGCTGTCGCCCGGGCAGAGCGCGATCGGCAGGCGACCGGCCGCCTCCCAGCTGGCGCCGCCGTCGCGCGACTCCCAGACGCCCCCGCCCTCCAGGCCCACGGCGAGCACGGACAGGCCCGCGGCGCCCAGCAACGAGCGCTCGGGCGGGTTCGAGCTCCGGAGCACGTGACCGTCCTTGTCGAACACCACGAGCGTCGCGGCGCCGCGGCGCGGCGCGAGCACGAGCGCGATCGTTCCGTCGCGCCCGGCGCTCAGCGTGGCCACTCCCCCTCCCTCGGTCTCGCTGCTGTCGAGCGCCGCGTCGGCGAGCTCACGAACCTCGAAGCTCTTCCCGGAATCGGCCGAGACGAAGAGCGCCATGCCGCTGCCCTTCGAGCTGAACCCGACCGCGTACGCCCAGCGCCCCTGCGCGTCGAACGCGAGGTCGAGCGCGTTCTCCACGAGCGTCGGCGCGATCGACACTCCGAGCTCGAACCCGGGGGCCGCCGGCGTCTTCGATTTTGCGCTCGCCGGGCTGCCCTTGCCGGAAGCCACCGCCGCGCGCCGGTAATGGATCCCCGCCGGCGCACAGCCGGGCCCTTCCGCGCTCGGCGAGCAGACGCCGCTCACGAGCAGCGCGCCGCCGCCGCCGACCACCATCCGAAAATCGCCGAGCTTGGCGTAGAGATCGGGGGTGACGCGCGCGAAGGAGCGCGCCCGATCCGCGCTGGCCCAGAGCTCGACCGGCTGCGATACGGCCGGGCTCGCTCGAAAGCAGGCGACGAACAGGTAGCGCTCGAACCCGGCCGTTCGTACGGCACGGCAGCCGTCGATCTCGGGCAGCGGCCGCGCCTCGAACGGTCCCCCGAGCGGGCCGCGCAGCAGCTGATAGCGGCGGCTGGCCTCGTCGATCCAGCGCGCTTCGAAGTAGGCGGCGTCTCCCGTCAGCAGCGCGCGACCTTCGGCGAGCGCGCCGGCGTCCGCTCCGAGAGGCGGGCGCGCGTGTTGCGGGCGCGCGTCGAGCGAGGGTTGCGCGTCGATTTCGAATCGCCCGGGCCCCGGCAGCCAGCGCCGCGTTTCGAGCACGCCGGACACGCGCAGGAACGCGCCCCCCGGATCGCGGCTCAGCCCGAGTATCCCGCGCGCGCCGAAGTCGACCGGCTGGAAACTCTGACCGGAGTCGGTGCTCTGGTAGAGCGCCTCCGGCGAGGCGAGCGCGAGCGCGTGGCCCTCGTCGTCGACGGCCACGTCGACGAACGCGACGCCCGCCGGCCCGACACGAGCCCAGCCGTGTCCCTGATCGGCGCTGCGCGAGAGCTTCCGATCGCGCCCGACGCCGAGCAGCACCGCGCCCGCGCCCGACACGCGCGCCAGCGAGTCGAACGGCGCCGCAACGTCGACGAACGGCCCGAGCGGCGTGAGCGCGCGATAGCTCGTCCCGCTCCGGCCGATGAACACGCGCTCCTGCGAACGGTCGCCGAGGATCGCCACCAGATCCTCCGGAGCCGGGACGGCGGCTTCGAGCGCGCGTGCCTCGGCGTCGTAGATCCAGCGCTCGCCCCGCCGGCCCGCGAGCAACGAGCGCCCGTCGGAAAGCTGGACGCGCGCCAGCATGGGTGCCGGTGCGCGCGGGTGATACCGCCAGACTGCGGCCGAAGCCGCCGGGGTCACCGAAGGCGGAACCGGCGCCGCGACGGGCGCCGGAGCCGGCTTCGAGCCCGCGCATGCTGCCTGGACCAACCCGGCCAGGACGAGAGCGGGCCGAAGCCGCACGGTTCCGACGCTCAACCCTCGACGAGGGCGAGCAGCTTCTGCTTGGTGGTCAAGCCGATGTGCTGCGCGGCACGCTGGCCGTTCTTGAAGATCATGACGGTCGGTACGCCGCGCACGCCGTACTTGCCCGCGGTGAGCGGGGATTCATCGACATCGAGCTGGCCGACCTTCACCTTGCCTTCGAGCTCGGTCGCGAGCTGATCGACGATCGGTGCGAGCTGCTTGCAGGGGCCGCACCACGTCGCCGTGAAGTCCACGAGGACGGGTACGCCGGAGGCGAGGACCTCCGTCTCGAAATTCAAATCGTTGAACACCTGCACTTTTTCCGATGCCATTGCTGTCTCCAGGGGTCCCCACAACATAATGCCGGTCCGGCGCCAAGCAATGCCCCGTTCTCGGCCGCGATTTCGGCTGTGGGCGGATGTCCGACGGCGCTTTTGGATGCGAACAGCACTTCTCGGTTAGGCTCGCGGCTCCCGTGAAAACCCTCAAGGCGCTTCGCAAGCGCGCCGAAGGCTCCGCCGCACCGAACGATTTCAGCGCGCTTCTCGCGGGACTTTCGCCGCGCCAGGCGATCGCCGTGCTCGAGCCGCTCGCGGCCCCCGAGCGCTGCGCTCGCATCGCGGGGGTCGTGAACGGGCGCATCGGCCGCGTGACCGTGCTCATGGACGCGCCCCACGATCCGCACAACGGCGCCGCGGTGATCCGGTCGGCCGACGCGTTCGGGCTGCCGGAGATCCACGTCGTGCCGCGCGTGGAGCCCTTCTTGATCGGTCGGCGCGTCACGCAGGGCACCGAGCGTTGGGTCGAGGTCGTCCAGCATCCGACGCCGGCAGCGGCGCTCGCCGCGCTCGGCGCACGGAACTTCGAGCTCGTCGCGACGCACCCGGAGGGAGAGCTCGTACCGGAGGACCTACCGAGCATCGACCGGCTCTGCCTCGTCCTCGGCAACGAGCACGACGGCATCTGCGAAGAGCTCAGGCTGGGGGCGCGCCGCTCGGTGCGGATCCCCATGCGCGGTTTCGTGGAGAGCCTGAACGTCAGCGTCGCGGCGGCGCTCTTGCTGCGCGCGGCCACGCTGGGGCGCGAGGGCGATCTACCCGCCGAGGAGCGCGAGCGCTTGTACGCCGTCGGTCTCGCGCGCTCGGTGCCCCGCGCTACGGAAATCCTCGCGGCCAGCGGGCGCTGACCGGGCGCCGGTGCCGCTCGAGGGACGGCGGAAACCCTCGGCGAGCGCGCCGGGTTCCAATTTGCAGCGCTTGGTACTAGCGTGATCCTGCGAAATCCAGATGGTCCGCCACGGCAACGACGGGAGCGTATTGGGTCCCTCGACCCGGATCACGGGCCGGGTGAGCGGCGAAGGTGCCCTGCGCATCGAAGGCGGCCTGAAGGGCGACGTGAGCGTGAGCGGCCCCGCGGAAATCGCCGAGGGCGGGAACGTGGAAGGCAACGTTCACGCCGAGAGCCTGGAGATCGCGGGCTCGCTGCTCGGCGACGCCGTGACGGAGGGCCCGATCGCGGTGCGCGCGGGCGCCGTCGTGCGCGGTGACCTCCGGGCGAGCGAGGTTTCGATCGAACCGGGCTCGCGCATTTCGGTGCGGCTCGACACCCAGTTCGAGCTCGACCTCGGCGCAGCGCGGCGCCGCTAGCCCTCCCGCAGAGCGAAAGAGGACCCCATGGCAGGTACGGTGATCGGAGAAGGGCTCAGCATCGAAGGCGATCTGACGAGCGAGGAAGAGGTCGTCGTGCAGGGCAACCTGCGCGGCAAGCTGAGCACGACCGACGCCGTCTCGGTGGGAAGCTCCGGTAGAATCGAGGCCGACGTGACGGCGCAGAGCCTCACCGTCGCCGGCCAGGTCACCGGTGACGTGACCGCGACCGAGCGCGTCGATCTGCAGGCCGGCGGCCGGCTGATCGGCGACGTGAAAGCCGCTCGTTTGACCATCGCCGACGGTGCCTCCTTCAAGGGCAACGTCGACATGGACGTGTGACGAAGGCGAGCGGATGAACGGTTCCTCGGTGATCGGGCGGACGAGCATCGTGCGCGGCAACGTCCGTGGCTCCGGCAGCCTCGAGATTTTGGGCCGCGTCGAAGGCGACGTGAGCGTGAGCGGAGAGCTCGTGCTCGGCGACGGAGCCGCCGTGCGCGGGAGCGTGTCCGGCTCGCACGTTACGGTCTCCGGTGCGGTGCAGGGGGACATCCGCGCGAGCGACGCCGTGCTGCTCGAGCGCGGCGCTCGCGTCGTCGGCGATCTCACGGCGCCGCGCATCGGCGTCGCCACGGGTGCGCTCGTGCGAGGTCTGGTGCGCACCGACGGCGAGCCGCCGCTCGCGGGCGCCCGCCGTTCTGCAGGCGCCGCGGCGCGTCCGGCCGCCGGGTTTGCGCCGCCATCCCCCAGAATTCAAGCCGTTCCGAAGCCGGAACCCGCGCCCGCCCCTGCGGAAGAGGGCGACGAAGAAGCCGAAGAAAGACCGGCGCGCGAGCCGAAGGCCGGTCGCGAGGCTCCCCCGCCTCCGGTCGTCCCCTCCCTGGCCAAGGGCTCGAAGGCCAAGAAGAAGAAAAAAGAAGAGTAGGCGCGGCGGCGGCTGGTCTACCCTGGGTTTGGCTTGAGCAGTCCTCGCCTTTCGCGGGTCGGCCTCTTTGCGCTCCTCGGGGCGGCGTTCGTCGGGGCACCGGTGCACGCTGCGGAGAGTCGCGAGCGACAACTCTCGCCCGGCGAGATCGAAAGCTGGCTCGACGCCGAGCCGGGCACTCCCGCGGACGACCAGGGTACGACGACCGGCGGCGACGAACCGCTGCCCGCTCCGCGCCGGCACGGCTTGGTCCTCGAGAGCGGCGTCGGGATGGTCTGGCAGGTCGGCGCGTTGAAGAACATCACCCCTGCAGCTCCCCTGTTTCAACTGCGCGTGGGGTACGAGTTTTTCGACTTCCTGATGCCGTTCCTCGAGGGCGACGTGGCGTTCTGCACGACCGCGTACGCGAGCGAGCCTCCCCCGCCCCGGTCATACTGGCACTTCGGCTTCGGCGCCGGGGCGCGCGCCACGCTGCCGGTGGGACGGATCTTCGCCGTCTTCGCCCAGGGGAGCCTCGGGTTTGCACGGGTCTCGGAGCAGAACGTGCTCTCGATCTACGGCTTCCCGGACGCCGACGAGCTGAACCTCTACTTCGGAGGGGAGCTCGGGTTCGAGTGGTACCAGATCAATCCGCACCTGGCGCTCGCGGTGCACGGCGGGGTTCGGTACTACGGCCAGGGACTGACGCGGGAGCAAGGCGGCGGGGCCCCCCTCGCGACTCTGGGGAGCCTCCAGCTGCGCTACGCGTTCTGACCCGGGCGCCGAGCGTTTTTTTGCCTGCGGATGCGCGGCGGTACTTGCGTTCGCCGCCCCGAGAAGTAATAGGATTCTTCCTTCTTTTGCCCAGCTCGTCCTGCCTCCGTTCCGGAGTCGCAGGCTGCCTGGAGGTCGCCGAGCTTGGATAGCGATCTCGCTGATTCGTTGAAAGCTCTCAAGGAGTCCTTCAAGAGCCGTCAGGTCCCGGCGGACTTCGGCAAGGCAGAGCCCGCTCGCGTGGATGGCCTGCGCGCGGCGCTCAAGCTGCCGAGGCGCTTCCGCGAGTTCCTGCTCGCCGCCGATCCGCTCGACGTGGAGACGCGCACACCCGTCGAGCGCGTGCGGCTCGTGCCCTCGGAGCGCCTGCTCGAGGAACAGAAAGGGCTCGCCCTCGGCGAGAGCGGGGAGGCCCGGACCGGACCCGGACCGAACGGCTGGCGTTCGAGCTGGATCGTGGTCGGCCACAGCACGCTGCTCGGCGATCCGTACTTCCTGGACGTGTCGCTCCCCGACGCGGAGGGCGACTGTCCGGTGTTCAGCGCGATGAGCGGCACCGAGCTGTGGAAGCCGCGGCTCTGCGCCTCCGGCTTCGCGACGTTCCTGCGCATCCTGGCAATCGGCATGGACGTGGCGAAGGGCTTCCCCGACAAGAACCTCGACGTGGACGACGAACAGGTGTTCCGCGAGGCGCTCGGGCCGCGGATCCGCGAGCACGATCCGGCCGCGGCCAAGGCCGGTCACTGGACATGAGCGGGACCGACCTTCTCCGCTCCGCGAGCGAAGGCACCCCAGAATTCGACGCCCAGCTCGCGAAACTCGCGCGGCGCGGGCAGTCGGATCTCGGCCGGGTCGAGCCGGCCGTACGCGAGATCCTCGACGCGGTCCGCGCCGAAGGCGACCGCGCGCTCGCTCGCTACGTGGAGCGCTTCGAACGCCGGACGCCCGACCGCTTCCTGCTGCGCGACTACGGCGGCGCCGAAGCGCTGCGCGACCTGCCGTCCGACGTGCGCTCGGCGCTCGAGCTCGCGACCCGGCGCATCCGGAGCTTTCACGAGCGGCAGCGCGAGGCGCTCGGCGGCTTCGAATACGAGGAGGGCGGCGTGCGGCTCGGCACGCGCGTCACTCCGCTCGCGCGCGTGGGCGTCTACGCGCCGGGCGGCAAGGCTCGCTATCCGTCGAGCGTGCTGATGTCGGCGCTGCCCGCGGCGGTGGCGGGCGTCGGTGAAATCATCGTCGCCTCGCCCGACACGAGCGTCGAAGTACGCGCGGCCTGCCACCTCGCGGGGGTGCACGCCGTGCTCGACGCCGGCGGCGCGCAGGCGATCGCCGCGCTCGCCTACGGCACGGAGAGCGTCCCGAAGGTCGACAAGATCGTCGGCCCGGGCAATCTCTACGTGGCCGCGGCAAAACGCCTCGTGTTCGGCGACGTCTCGATCGACAGCATCGCCGGCCCGAGCGAAATTCTGGTGGTCGCCGACGCCGGGGCGCAGCCGGCGCTCGTCGCTGCCGATCTGCTGTCGCAGGCCGAGCACGACGAGGCGGCGTACGCGCTCCTGGTCACGACGAGCAGCGCGCTGGTCGACGCCGTTCGAAGAGAGCTCGAGGCCCAGCTCGCCACGCAGCCCCGCCGCGCGATTGCGGAGGCGTCGCTCCGCGAGAACGGCTTCGCGCTCGTCGTAGGCTCGCGCGAGCGACTCGTCGCGGTCGCCGACGCGCTCGCGCCCGAACACGTCGCGGTGCAGACGGACGACGCTTCCGCCCTCGCCCGCTCGATTCGTTTCGCGGGCGCGCTCTTCATCGGGGACAGCACGCCCGAGGCGGCGGGAGACTACATGGCCGGCCCCTCGCACGTGCTCCCGACCGGCGGCGCGGCGCGGTACGCGGCGCCGCTCGGCGTCTACGACTTCGTGGCTCGGAGCTCGCTCATCGAGTACACGCGCGACGCCCTGCTCGCTCAGAGCGCGTCCATCGCCGCTTTCGCCCGTGCAGAGGGCCTCGAGGCTCACGCACGAGCCGTCGAGGTGCGAGCCAAAGCCACCCTTCGCTGAAGCGGCCCACCCTGACAGCCGAGTCAGGCCTGACAGCGAAGTCAGAGTTTCCGACACCGCCATCACGAAGAAGAACCAAGCGAGCGGGGCTGGGGCCCCGCGAGACACGCGACTGAACTTCGCGAATTTTTCGATTGAGCGGCAATGGGCCGCTAGCGAGCACGCGCCACTGCGGCTATTCTCTTGGTCACTTCCCACGGAGGAGCCATGCAGCTCACCCGCTCGATTCGGCGTTACTCGCTCGTAACGCTCGCCGCGCTCGCCGCCCTCGCGGGCTGCGCGGAGGAGCGTCCCCCCATCAATCAGGTGCAGGCCAACGCACTCGAGAAATCGTTCTTCGTCGGGCAGCTCGACGACTACGGCGACGACCCCGAGTTCTACAAGCGCGGCACGATCGTCGACGTGGGCTACGGCGCGGGCACCCAGGCGCTGTTCACCTCGACCTACGGGCAACCGCTCACGCGCATCCGTTGGGAAATCACCGAGTTTACCCTGAACGCCCGCCTCGCCTACGAGCGCATCTCCGGCACCGACTCGAAGGGCGAGACGGTGAACGGCGTCGAGCGCATCCCGACGACCGACGGGCAGATCGTCGCAAGCTACGCGATCCAGAGCCACTTCGACATCCGGCGCGACTACAACCCGCAGACCGGGGAAGAGCTCAACGTCGTCGTCGAGAACACGAGCGATCAGCCCTGGTACGCGCGGAAGTACTTCCGGGTCGATTGGTCGAAGAACCTGGTCACGACCGCGTACGACTACGACACCCTCGCCCAGACGGGGATCTACGGCGGCGTCGATTACGAGCCCATCGGCTACACCGTGCTCGATCCCTCCGATCCGGACGCTCCACATTTCGACGCGACCGACGGCTACTTCGACGTGACCAACAAGGTCTACGCCAGGCCCAAGATGATCGACCTCTCGAGCCTCGGCATCGACGTCGAACAGTTCCCTGCTTGCTGGCTGGGCGCGGCGTTTTCGGGCGGCACCGAGCCGTACGGCAACTGCAACGCGATCCAGCTCACGTTGCGCGAATCCTACAAGCGCGTCACCGACACCGACTACGAGCCGATGGATCAGGACGGCGTGCGCTTCCAGGTGCTCGGCGCGTTCAACTTCAGCTACCGGCGCGGCTACGACCGCAGCTACGGCATGCTGGACGAGCACTGGAATCGCTTCCTGTCCCGCTACAATATCTGGGAGCGCAGCCACTTTTACGCCGACCCGGAGAACCTGACGGGACCGATCGCCTGCGCGACGCTCGAAACCACCGAGTATCCGACGGGGGATCCCACGGCGGATCCCAACCGTGACGCAGACGGCAACGGCACGGCCGACGAATGCGAAGCCGCAGGCCCAGGCTCGCGCTGCGACGTCTACACGCAGAAATGCACGCTGCCGTACTGGCGCCGCGAGAGCGTGACCATCCCCTGGTACATGTCCGGCGATCAGCGGTACTTCGAGCCCTCGGACTGGGCCGTTCAGGAGTGGGATCTCGCGATGAAGACGGCGGTGCAGACCGCGCGTCTCACCGAATGCCGAAGGATCGGAGCGACCACCTGCGACACCGCCTACCCGATGTGGACGGGCCAGCAGGACGACAACGAGGAAGCCGTACGCATCACGCGCGAGTTCACCGCGTGCAACCGAGAGCTCGGCTGGGGCGCGGCCGAGTGCCGCAGCCAGGCGCGGGCTTCCGCGCTGGCGCTCGCGAACGCCCGCGGCAATCCCGACGACGCGAGCACGCTCGCGATCGCAGAAATCGTGGCGATGCCGTCCGTGTTCGTGCTCTGCCACAGCCCCGTCGAGGAGAAGGACCACCCTGCCTGCGGTCCGCGCGGCCTCACCACGCGCCTCGGCGACATCCGCTACCACAGCGTGCTCGCCGTCGAGAATCCGCAGACGCCGAGCCCGTGGGGGATCATGGCGGACGCCGACGATCCGCTGACCGGCGAAAAGATCGCCGGCTCGATGAACGTCTGGACCCACGTCACCGATCTGCAGGCGCAGACGCTCGTGGATCTCGTGCGCTACGTGGAGGGCCAGGTCGCCACCGAGCAGATCACGAACGGCCAGTACGTGCGCGACTGGACTGCGTCGGCGAAGCTCGGCGGGCGCGGCGGGCTCCCCACCCTCACCAAGGCCGAGATCAACGAACGGCTCGCCGCGACCACGGCGCTCGACCGCGCGGCCTTCGAGACGCTCACGAAGGCGAAACCGCCCGAGGAGCTCAAGGCGGTGCTCAGCGCCGGCAAGATGCGCGTGCTCGACGTGGCGGCGCGCAACGACGTGGCGTCGCCGGGCCTCGGCAAGATCATGTCCACGCTCGCGTCGGGCCGTGGCACCGCGCTCGAGGCCTCGCTCCTGAACGCTCCGATGCTGCAGCTGGCGGGCGTCCCCGCGGGCGTCCCCGTGGACAGCACCGTCCAGAAAATCGCTTCGCCGCTCGCGCTGAACAACCCCACGATCCGGCAGCGCCTGCGGGAAGCGCGCGAGAACGCGCTCGCCGCGCGCGGCGCCTGCATTCTGAACGAGGCTCCGGAGCCCTCGGGTTTGACGGGACTCTCCGAAATCCTGAGCCGCAAGTTCCCGGCGGCCGAGGGCGAGAGCCCGTCGGACCGGCAAGGGCGCTACGAGCGAATGCTCAACTACGTGCGGCGCCACTACCACTACGCGGTCATGGCACACGAGATGGGCCATTCCGTCGGACTGCGCCACAACTTCGTGAGCAGCTCGGCCCCGCTCTTCTACCGCCCGCAGTACTGGCAGCTTCGCACGAAGAACGGCACCGTCACCAACCAGTGCGAGGACGCGGTCGACGACGGCTCCGGCTGCGTCGGCCCCCGCTACTGGGATCCGGTCAGCGACGAGGAACAGTCCGAGCTCATCTGGATGTGGATGCACTCGTCGGTGATGGATTACCCGGGTGAGCTGACCCAGGACATGCTCGGGCTCGGCGCGACGGATTTCGCGGCCGCGCGCTTTTTCTACGCGGACACCACCTCGGTCTACACGAACCCCGACTACGCCGTCGGCACCGCGATCGGCACGGGCATCTCGGCGGCCACGGACACGTTCGGCGGCCTGCTCGGCATCCGCTACGGGGTGCGCGCCGGCCGCGGTAGCGGCGTCGAGGAGTTCCACTATTCCGCGCTCCAGGAGCGCTACGGGATGATCCACGGCTGCTACGAAATGCCGGCGGAGCAGCCCGCGACCTGGCGCGAGGATCTGGACGGCTACTGGGACCCGGTGCTCGACGGGCACGTGGTTTCCGTGGACGGCGTTGCGAAGCGCTGCCGGCAGCAGCCGGTCGACTACGTCCAGTACAACGACCTGCGCATGCCGACGCCGGGCGAGCTCAACTCCGGCTTCTATCGGGGCGGCCCGAGCGTCGAGACGACCACCGGCAGGCTACGCGTGCCGTACTCGTTTGCGACGGACCACTGGGCCGACCTCGGCAACGTCTCGGTGCTCCGCCACGACAACGGCGCCGATCCCTACGAGCAGGCGCAATTTCTCATCTCCACCCAGGAGACGCGCCACATCTTCGACAACTACCGGCGCGATCGCTCGACTTTCAGCGTCCGCGAAGCGGCGGACCGAGGGTACTCCCGCTACACGTCGAAGCTCCAGGGCATGGCGGGCGCCATGGCATTCCTGCGCTCGATTTATCAGGACCTCTCCACGAACGAGGGCTACAGCTTCGACTCGCTCTGGCCGCTCATCGTCAGCGGACAGGCGCCGGAAAACATGGTCGCCTCGACGGTGATCTTCGATCACTTCGTGCGGCACCTGAGCCGCCCGGAACCGGGCGAGCACTATTTCCGGCAGAACCTGTTCGAAGATCCGGTCATGCACTCCGCCGTGGATGCCGACGACTTCGGCCCCCCCGAGGGGTCTCTGCCGTTGGGCCAGGTCGGACCCGCCGTGCTGATCCCGAACGGGACGACCGGCTACCTGCGCGACGTGGGCTTCGGCGGGCACCCGCTGGCGTCGGCCCTGTCCTCGACGCACGGCGATTTCGACACCGAATACACGGAGAACGCGGGCTCGTATTACGACAAGATCAACACGGCGATCCTGTTCGCCGAGTCCGAGGATCGCTTCGTCAGCCAGTCGCGCCGCGATTTCTACGACGCGCGCTTCCGCGCCGTCGGCCTGGCGGACATCCTGCCCGACGGATTCCGCCGCGTGATCGGCAGCGCGCTCACGGGCGACCGCTCGCTGCTCGCGCCCCACATCGTGACGAACGACGCCGGAAAGCCCCTGCTCGACACGGAAGCCGACGCGACACGCGACCCGCTCGCCAAGCTCTACCCCGCGCTGCCGCTGGGCTGGCCGAGCTTCTGGCCGCCCGCGGGGCCCGAGATCTGCTTCCCGTCACAGGGTCGGAACGCCTGCACGAACTACGTCGGAACGGGCGGCTTCTCTCCGATCGACGCTTCGCGCACGGCCCCGATCGATCCGCAGATCGGGTGGGAAGTGCAGAAATTCCTGATCGCCTGGACCGTCAGCTACATCAAGGCGAACGAGAAATCGACGTGGCTCGACATGCTCCGGCTCTACCGCGTCGGCGCCGACTCGAACCCGGAGCTCGATCAGGGCATCGAGTGGCAGGACCCGACCTCCGGCATCCTCTACTCCGCGCCCACGTTCGGGAAGGAGTGCTACTTCGGCCAGGGGGAGGAGTGCGAAGGCGGGCGCCTCGTCGAGCGCGGCATCGCCGCCCGCATCCTCGAGTACGCGAACTACCTCACCGGCAGGGGCTACCAGCTCGACGAGGCGAGTTACCCCGAGACCGACGATCACCCCGCCGGTTTCAACGAGTTCGGCCGCGCGATGTTCATGAACCATCCGAACGGCACGCCCATCGTGAAGCCGGACCCGGCGGTGCGCCGCATCGCGCCCAACGGCTCGACGCTCCTGCCCATCGACCCCTGCGATCAAAACGACGATCCGGCGTGCAAGCAGCTCGCCATCACCGACAACCACTTCGCGTACGAGCTCCAGAGCTACAAGTCAGTCCCGGACTTCCTCTGGCAGGCCGCCTTCGTCTACGGGCTCCTGGACGACCCGCGCGTGCGCGGCGAGTACTGAAGTCGCTCGAATCTCCGCGAAAGCGGAATTTTTCAGGCGTGGGTGAGAAAGTGCCCGCCTGGCCTCCGGGCCGGGCGAGCGGAAGATCAGGCGACGGGGAGCTTCGTCATGAGAAGGCCGGTCAGCCGCAGAATTGTTCTCAGAGGTCTCGGGGGAGCGTGCGTGGTCGCGCCGTTCCTCGGGTCGATGGCGAACCGCACGCTGAAGGCGCAGTCACCCGCGGGGCCGCGACGGTTGATCGTGATGTTCACGCATTACGGGTGCATCACGACGCGCTTCTTTCCGCGGAAGTCGCACGGACGGCTCACGGCCTCCGATCTCGACGGGACGACCCTCCAGCACCTCGCCCCCTACGTCGACAAGCTGCTCATGCCGCGCGGCATCCGCGCGATGAACGAGTGGACGTGCGACATGCTGCGCGGCCAGGGCAACGACTACCACCTCCAGGTCGTCGGTTCGTACTTCACGTGCCAGCCCGTCACTCCCAACAGCAACGACCCGTTCGACTTCGATCCTGCAAAGAAGACCAACGCCAAGCCTTTGGGCCCGTCGCTCGATCACGTCATCGCGCAACAGCTGAGCCCGGACGGAGCCCCGCTCTTCCTGCGGGTCGGAAACGGCAGCGATTCCCCGGCGTCGGCCATTTCCTACTCGGCGAGAGAAGAGTCCTATCCGGGGATGGGCACGGTCTCCCAGGCTTTCGAGAAGCTCACGGGACTCTTTTCGGACGGGAGCACGAATCCCGATACCTACCAGGCGGTGCGCGGCAAGAGCATCGTCGATCTCGTCGGAGACGACCTCGAAACGCTCGAGCGCTTCGACATGAGCGACGCGGACCGCGACAAGCTCGAGGCGTGGAAGGCGTTGCTGCACGAGACGGGGACGGTGGCCGCCGCGGAGTGCCGGGAGGCGAAGGCCGTCGAGCTCGGTCTCACGCCGGGGAACCTGTCGGGCTTCGAAGGCGGCGCCGTCAGCGATCGCCTGATGGATGGCATCACGGATACCTGGGACCGCGCGGACATCTATTCGAACCTCGCGGTGCTCGCCGCCGTCTGCAACGCGAACCCGGTGATCTTCCTGAAGTATCCGGCCAATCACCGGTTCGCCGGGCTCGGCCATACCATCGACAGCGACTCGCTCGCGCACCGCATCGGCAACGCGGGCGGGCAGGGCACGTGCGCGCCCGGCGTGATCGACATGCTGCACTCGATCGACGACTACTACGCGAAGAAGTTCGCGCACCTCGTCGGACAGCTCGACGCCGTCGCGGAGGGTGACGGCACGGTGCTCGACGGCACCGCCGCCGTGTGGTTCCAGGAGGCGTCGGACGGCGGCGCCCACAACCTGAACAATCTCCCGATCGTGCAGGTCGGCAGCGCCGGGGGCTACTTCAAGACCGGCTGGGCCGTGAACGTGGAGGACGGCTCGCCCGACCTCACGCAGGGCAACAGCGAGGCCGTGTGCGGCCCGGACGGCTCGATGAACTTCAACGCCTGCGAATTCCCGACGGCGACGGATCCTTCCGTCGCCAACGCGCCGATCAACAAGTACTACTGCGCGCTGATGAACGCGCTCGGCGTGAAGGCGGGCGCGGACGGGTTCCCCGCGCCTGGAGGTACAGAAGAGGTCAGCCGCTACGGCATGTACGACAAGACCGAGGATTTCATCGGCGGCGGCGTGAAGGAGCCGAGGATCCACAGCCCGGGCGAGTACAGCGAGCTCCGCGCGAACGCGTGAGCGACGGCGCGCATTCCTCTTCCGAGCGATCGAGCGAGCGCGGCCGCTTCTAGCCGGTGCTGAGCCAGCCGCGATCGATCAGCGCGAGCAGGGCGCGCGCGGTTTCGATGTCCGTCGTGTTCGACGCGTCGAGAGCCGCGCCGAAGGAGCGGCCGCGCAACGCGACCTCGAGCCAGTCGAGATCCTCGGGCGGAAGCTCGCGCAGGCGGCCCGGCAGCACGGAGGGCAGCTGCAGCGTCGCGTCGATCGGCGGCATCTTGTCCTTCAGCGTGCCGAGCTCGTCTTGCTGGCGCACGCCCTCCATCAGCACCTCGGTGGCGCTGAGATCGAGCGGGTTCTCGAACTTGCGATCGTCGAGCGGATCGAGCGAGAAGGTGCCGCGCGTGAAGCTCAGCAGCCGGTAAACCGCCTTCTCCGGTTTCAGGTTCGGGCTCGTGTCGATCTCGGCGTGGCGGATCCGGCCCTGCTCGAGGTAGAGCCGGCCCACGCTCGTCGTCGCGCGCAGCACGAGCACGCCGCTCTTCTTCGAGGTGGAGAACAGCTGCATCAGATCGGGCAGCGGAATTTCCTCCAGGCTGCCCGACATGCGCGGCGGCTCCGCGCTCTGCTGCGGCTCGCCCGTGCGCGAGCGGATTTTCTGCGTCTCGAGCATGGAGCGCTTGGCGGCGTTCGACGTGCTCGCTTCCGATGTCACGACGCGCAGGATGCTCGTTCCAATCAAGACGCGATCGCCTTCCTTCAGCGTCGCCTTGTTGATGCGCTCGCCGTTCACGAACGTACCGTTGGTGGAACCGAGATCCTCGACGCTGAGCACGCCGTCCGCCATGCGGAAGATCGCGTGCTTGCGCGACACCATCTCTTCGACCAGGACCATGTCGAGGTCGCTCGAGCGACCCACCACCACGTCCTCGCCGTCGCTCAGGGGGAACTCCCCACCCTGGTACTTCCCGGAGACGAAGCGCAGCGCGAAGCGGCGCGTCGGCTCACCCGTTTTCCCGTCCTTACGCGGCATTGCCATGGCGAAACGCCCAAGCTTGGGCTTGGGGAGCCTATCGCGACCGCGCCTCAGACGCGATGCCTGACAATCTGGGTGGAATTTCCGTTCGCTCGGGGCCGCAGTCCCGTGCCCGCCGACTCGTCGGTCGGACGGGCCGGGCTGAGGGAGCGGGCCGCCGGCCGCCGACGGAGCGGGCGGCGGGCCGACTCAGTCGCGCGCCCGGCCGAGCGACAGTTCGGCCACGGGCGCGACGGGAACCGGCGTTTCCGGCCCCGGCGCTCCGGCCGCGCCCAGCGCGGCCGAAAGTAGGCCCCCCGTCGAGTCGATCTGGGGCTCGGCCGCGGCGTCGGTGGCTGCCGGCAGGAGCACCGTGAAGGTGGAGCCCATCCCCGTGCGTGATGTCACGTCGATCCGGCCGCCCATCTCGGCCACGACTCGCTGGCTGATCGCCAGGCCGAGACCGGTTCCCCGGTCCTTGGTGGTGACGAACGGCACGAACAGGTTCTTCATGACGTGGGGGGCGATGCCCGGCCCCTCGTCCCGCACGGAAATCTCGACCCAGGTGCTCGGGTCGCGGCCGAGCGCCTGCCGCTCCTGCCGCGTGCGCGTGCTCACGTAGACGGTCCCGTTCGATCCCATCGCCTGCGCCGCGTTGCGGATCAGATTGATCAGGACCTGCCTCAGCTGCTCGGCGTCGGCGCGCACGCGCGGCAGTTCGGGATCGAGATCGGTGCGCGCGTTCGACACGTCGGCGCGATTGGACGACAGGAGCTTCAGCGTGCCGCGCACCACCACGTTCGCATCCACGGAGCCGAGGTCGCCCTTCGAGGGTCGCGCGTAATCGAGCACGGACCCGACGACGCGGTCGAGCCGCTCCACCTCCTCGAGGATGATGCCGAGAAATTCGCGCTCGGACGGGCCGAGGTGCTCGGCGCTGCGCGCGTCGCCGAGCAGCTGCGCCGCGCCCTTGATGGCGCCGAGCGGATTCTTGATTTCGTGAGCGAGACCCGCCGCCATCTGGCCGAGCACCGCCAGGCGGTCGCGCTCCTGCATGTGGCGGTATTGCTTGGTGTTCTCGATCACCACGCCGATCTGCAGGGCGAGCGTTTCGAGGAGCGCGATGTCGTCCGGCGAAAAAGCGTCGCGCACGCGATCGTCCGTCACGAGCAAGAGCCCGCGCAGCTCGCGATCTTCGCCGCGGATCGGCAAGCACAACCCCGAGCGGAACGGGCCGAACAGCTCCGCCGCGGCGAGCACGCGCTCGTCGGCCTCGGCCTCGCGGCGCAACCCGGCGCGGCGCCGCTCGGCGAGCCGGCGCGTCACGTCCTCGAGCGATACGCTCCCGCTCTGCTCGAGACGCTCCAGGAGCGGTCCGGCCGCGGCCGCCTCCACGCGAGCAGGGGCGGGGGGCCCGAGCGACGACGCGATCGCGAAATCGGAGCCGCCGGGATCGCGCAGGTAGAGCGCCGCGCCCGTGACCCGGCGTGAGGCCTCGAGCGCGGTGATCACGACCTCCTGCATTTCCCCGAGCTGCAGCACGCGCACGAGGCGCGCGCGCGCCCGGCCGATCGCTCGCTCGAGGTCGACGCGCTCGCGCAAGAGCACGCGTCCCACGTAGGCCTCGGCACGTTCGCGGAGCGGCTCGAACAGCACCAGGATCACGATCGCCGCGAGGATCGCCCCGAGGTACATGATCTCGAAGCCGCCGAACAACACCGCGAAGACGTAGAAAATCCCCGCCAGCGAGAACGCGAGCGTGGTCGACACGAGCAGCTTCACGAGTACGTCGTAAAGGTCGACCAGACGTTCGCGGATCAGCGACTCGCTCAGCACGAACAGGAACACGATCGCGAGCACCGCGCTCACCGGCGGCAGCGGCGCGCCGATGAACCAAAGAAAGTCCGCGAGGCTGAACGAGGCCGCGAGCGCGCCGATCAGGACCAGGAAACGCACGCGCCGCTGGACGGCGCGCGAACCGCTGCGCTCGCCGCGGCGCCAGAGCGAGAACAGCCCCGCGGCGATCAGCCCGAACACGTAGAGGAACACCGCCCCGCGCACGAAGCCGTGCGTGTGCTGCGTCAGCACGAACACCAGCATGGGCAGCCCGAGCGCGCCGGCGATGCGCGGCAGCGAGGAGCGGCGCTCGCTCTCCGGATCCGGCAGGATGGCCGCGAACAGGTGCACGGCGAACTGCGGCAGGAGCACCGCGAGCACCGCCGTGAAGCGCGCCCAGAGATCGCTCTGCACCACGTGGTAGAGCCACTGCGCGAGGTACCAGAGCCCGATGTCCGCGGCGAGCGCGGCGAAGAACACCTGGGGCCGGCGCACGCGGCCGCGCAGCAGGATGGACACCGCGATCGTCAGCGCGAGCACGCCGCAGAACAGCGAGGTTCGCGTGCGAAGGTCCATGGTCCCGGAGTGTAGCTGACGATCAGGCCGAGAGAATCCGGCTCGCGAACCACACGGTGCCCGACAGCGCGACCGCCACGCTCACGGCCGGAACGGCGCGATTTTTCAAGCGCGGATGCAAGACGACGTGCTGCACCAACGGGAACACCACGCAGAGCGCCGCGAGCTGCCCGAGCTCGACGCCCGCGTTGAAGCTCGCGAGCGCGAGGACCAGACCCGCGCCCTCGAAGCTCACCTCCCCGAGCGCGCCCGCGAACCCGAAGCCGTGGACGAGGCCGAACAGGAACGCGAGGGTGACCCGGTGCCGGGGCGGCCGCTTCCGCAGGTTTTCCACGCCGACGTAGACGATCGAGAGCGCGATGGCCGGCTCGACCAGCCCGCTCGGCGGAGACCAGACGCCGAGCACGGCGAGCGCGAGCGTCAGCGAATGCGCGACCGTGAACGCGCTGGCGACGAGCAGAGTGCGGCGCACGCCGAGGCCCACCACGACGAGGCCGAGCAAGAACACGAGGTGGTCGTAGCCCGTGAGCACGTGCTCGACGCCCATGTGCAAAAACGCGACCGCCGCGTGGAAGGGCGCGCCCGGCGGCGGCGCGCCTACCTCGAACGCCGATTGACCGTCGAAGAGGAGCGCGCTCGCGTTCGCGCCGCCTCGCGCCTCGTGTCGGTGTCCGTGCGGGAGGCCGCGAAGCAACGCCGAGAGATCGACCTGCCGCGCGTCCTTTTCGCGGCACTCGAACGAGAGCACGAAGTGGAGCCCGTCGGGGTCGACGCGCTCCGCCCCTCGCACCCGGCCAGCGCAGGGCTCGCCGCCCGCGCTCACCGCGATCCGTTCGATGAGCTCCGCGGGCTCCCGGCCCGGCCCGAAAAGCGGCGCCATTTCGCGCTCGGAGAAGCTCATTTCGACGGCGAGACCCGCGGCGGTCGGCCGGTACTCCCCGCGCGAGATCCCCACGGGGTGCGCGGCGCACGGCCGCGCGATCAAGAGCGTCACGAAGAAGAGCAGCGCCGGCGCGATCCGGCGTGCGACGCCGCTCACGCCCCGCCCCCGAGCAATCGCCGAGCCTCGGCGGCCCCGCTGCGATCGAACTTCGGATGGCGCGCGAGCGTCTCCCGGAGCAGCTCGCGGCCGCGCCGGACCTCCCCCGTCGCCAGCAGGATCGCGCCGCGATGAAACGCGAGGCGAGCGTCGGGTGTTCCGAGCCGCACCGCGCGATCGCTGCTCTGCCGAGCGAGCTCGAACGCGCCGTTCTTGTAGTAGGCCCAGGCGAGCGCATCCTCCGTGTAGACGTCGCCGCGCACCCGGCGTTCGGCCCGAGCGAGCTCGAGCGCGCGCGCGAGGTTCTTGCCGCGGGTCGAGTAGAACAACGACAGCGCGCGCGCGTCCCCGCGCAGTCCCTCGCGCTCGGCGCGCTCGAGCGCTTGTTGCGCGCCGCTCGTGTCGCCCGCTTCCGCGAGCGCGTCCGCCAGCCAGCAGGCGGTTTCGAGCAGCGGGCTCTGCTCGAGCGCCCGGCGGAGGAGTCGGGCGGCGCGGGCGGGATCGCCCTCGGCGAGCGCGACACGACCGCGGCCGGCGAGCGCCGCCGGATAGTCCGGGACGACCTCGAGCGCCTGCTGGAAACCGGCGCCGGCGCCCGCATAGTCGCCCTGTTGCCAGAAGAGCTCGGCCGCCTGAACGAGCGTCCACGCGAGCGGCTCCGGATCGTTCGGATCGAGCCCCGCGTCGATCGCGAGGCGGATGGTCGCCACGGCGCCGTCCAGATCGCCGCGCAGGAAGCGCAAGTACGAAGCGCGCGAATACGCGGGCAGACCCGGCTTCTGCTCGAGCATGCGATCGGCGGCGTGCACCGCCGCGTCGAAGTCGCCGAGCTCGAGCTCGGCGTCGCTCAACGTGCCCCAGGCCATCGCGTCGCGCGGGTCGCGCGCCAGCACGGCCTCCGCGAGCGCCTTCGCGGCTGAAAAGTCGTGGCGATTGAGGAGCACGAGCCCGAGCAGGTTCCGCGCCGCGGGCTGCTCGGGCGCCCGCGCGAGCAGCTCGTTCGCGCAGGCTTCGGCGCTCAGGTAGTGACCCGGATCGCTCGCCTCGCGCGCGCGCCGCACCCACGCGCGTCCCAGCAGCAGCCAGGCGTCCTCGGAGTCGGGCCGAGCTCGGACGCGCCGCTGGAGTTCGCGGATTTGCAGCTCGGTCCGGCTCGCGCCGCGCACCTCGGCGAGCGCGAGCGCCGCGCGGCGCTGCGACTCCGTGGGCGCGTGCGCCGGCTCGGCGCGCGCGCGCTCGGAGCGTGACGGAGGAGCCGACCGGCAGCCTGCGACCAACGTGACTACAGCGATGCTGAAAGCAGCGCCCATCGAACGAAACCGCGCGCGTGACATCCGGAGAATGCCTGCCGTACGGGCGGCATGCGCAGACGGATCACTCGCGGCCGCAAAAACCGGCTGCCGTGATCCGAAGCGCACGCGAGCGGCGTAGCTACGACAACACCATGACCAGAACCACCTGCCTCTACGCCGGATTGCTCGCGCTTCTCGGCGGCGGCTGCGCGAAGGACGGAGGGAACGCTCCAGGCCCCACGCAGCCCGCCGCGCAGTCGCCGTTCGCCAGCGTCGAAGTCGCGGCCCAGGCCTCCGAACGCTTCACGAGTCCCCGCGCGGGGACTCCGCTACCCGGCGGAGGCGTCGCGTTCGTCGCGATGCAACCGGCCACCGAGGAGACGGCGAGCCGAGCAGCCGTGCTGCGCGGAGCGCCCGGGGAAGAGCCGAGCGTGCTCTACGCGGGCGAGCTCCTGCAAAATCCGCTCGATCTCGACGTTTCGACCGACGGCGCGACGCTGTACGTCGCCGACAGCCTGCACCTGGACGCGGAGGGGAACAGTGCGGGAGCACTCTTGCTCGTGCCGGTCGGCGGCGGCGACCCCACCGCCGCCGCCCTCGGCTACGCGCCGCGCGCCGTCACGGTGGCCGACTCCGGCGACGTCTACTTCAGCGGGCGTGACCCGGAGAGCCGCGAGCCCGGCGTGTTTCGTCTCTACGGTGACGCCGTCGAGACGGTATACGCGGGCGCGCCGCTCGTCGATCCGTCCGGCATCGCCGTCGCGAGCGACGGGCGCGTGTTCGTCGCGGACACGAGTCTCTCGGACGCCGAAGACAGCACGCTCGCCAGCCGTGCCGGCGTCCTCGCCGTCGGCGAAGGTCGCGCGGAGCTCTTCGTGACGGGCTTCGAGACGGGCTACCCGGCAGGAATCGCGCTGACGAGCGACGACAGCGCCTTGATCGTCTCGGGCCAAGGCTCGGACAGCTCGAACCTCGTCTACGTCTTCGCCACGGCGACGCCGGAAGCCGCGCCGTACGTCGAGACCGCGTTCGCGAACCAGCACTGGTCCTCCGCCGGCTTGCATCGCGAGCACGGAGCGAACCGCTTCGCCTGGTGCGACCGCGCCGCCGAAGGCGGCACCGTCTACGCGATCGCCGCTCGTTGAGTCCGCGCCGCGAAGTCGCGTCGCGGGAACACTCCCTCGATTCTCGATTGTTTACCCCAAAGGCATCACCCATGAATCTCCGAACTCGCTTCGTCTCCCTCGCCACGTTGCTCGCCGGACTCGGCTACGCGGTACCCTCCCACGCGTCGAGCCACCGCGAAGCCCCCTCGATCTCCAACGACGCCGCCGCCGACAACACCGACCTCTACGCCTGGGCCTGCAACCAGGGCGGCAGGAAATCGTTGTGCATCGTCGCCAACTACATCCCGCTCGAGCTCCCCGAAGGCGGCCCCAACTACAACAAATTCTCGGACGACGTCCTCTACCAGCTCCACGTCACCTACGCCGACAAGAACGGCAAGCCGAACCTCGCCGACTACGTCACCATCGACGTCCGCTTCAAATCCGCGCCCGTTCAGCGCGTGGCCGTGGACGACAAGAACGCGGGACCGGGCGGCGGCAAGGAGTTTTTTGCGCAGCTCGCGGGCCACTTCAACCAGACCGCCGACGTGACGATGCGCTGGGCGGACAACCGCCGCGGCGAGAAGCTCTTCAAGAAGGTGAACGTCGCGCCCCCGAACATCGGCCAGCGCACCGCCACCTTCGTCTACGGCAACCCGAGCTACGAAGACTTCGCGAAGAGCTTCGTCACCGAGAAGGACGGCTACAAGTTCTTCGCCGGCCCGCGCGACGATGCCTTCTACGTGAACCTCGCGCAGATCTTCGATCTCGGTTCGATCGTCGGCTTGAACAGCCTCGACGGCAAACCATTCCGCTCGCGCGTCTACGACGTGGATCCCGACGCCGGCGGAACCTTCGCGAACACCGACCCGACCAAGGCGCCCGACGGCGTCGCGGGCTTCAACGTGCACACGATCGCCATCGCCATCCCGCTCAGCGAGATCGCGCCGAAGGGCAAGGAAGACGCCTTCAACAAGGCGATCGCGAACGCCACCCCCGGAAACCTCACGCTGTTCGGCGTCTGGGCATCGGCGAGCCGCCCGTTCGTGAAGGTCCTGCAGTGCATCCCGGGCCAGCGCGACTGCGAGGAAAGCTTCGGACCGCCCGTCCAGGTCTCGCGGCTCGGCTTGCCGCTGATCAACGAGGCCGTGATCGGGTTCCAGGACAAGGATCGGTTCAACCGAACGCACCCGTCGCAGGACGTGAACAATTTCGGCGCGTACTTCCTGAACCCGATTCTGGTGCGCGACGTCGAGGCCATCGGCGGCTACGCTCAGCTCGGCGTCGATCCGGTTCCCGACTCGCTCAAGTACGGCCGCGTCGACATTCTGAACGTGATCAATCTGAGGGACATCCCCACCCCCGGCGCTCACGACGTCGCCATCGCGAACGGCGCGACCGGCGACGTACTGCGCGTCGACGTGGCGGTCCCCTCGTCCTTCCCCAACGGCCGGCCTCTGAGCGGCGCAGCCGTCGCGAGCGGCAAGGAAGAAGACGTGACCGACATCGAACTCTCGCTGATCCTCACGGGCCTCACGAGCCCGGTGACGGACTACGTCGGCGGCCCCGGCGACGGACGCATGCTGATGCAGGAATTCCCGTACCTCGGCACCCCCTTCGCGGGTGACTCCGAGGGCAAGGGCAGCCCCGCAGCCTTCTGACGAAGTTCGCTCCGCTCCTCCGAAAGCGCCCCGGGCCGACCAGCCCGGGGCGCTGCCGTTTTGTGATGCGCGCACCGGGAACGAAAGCTCGTTCGTAGCGTCGCTAGCGGTCCAGCAAGCGCAGGCCCGACCGTCCGCTCTTCGCGAGCGCGCCGAACGAAGGCGTGCACTTCGTGCCGCAGCGTCCGGCGCCGTCCGCGGCGCTCACGCAACCGCCGAGCGCGCAGTCGAGATCGGTCGTGCAGGCTTCGCCGGGGAGAGCGCGAGCCGTACAACGGCCGGACACGCAGCGAAAACCCCGGGCGCACGCCGTGAAGCCGCACGCGGTGCCCTCGCTTCCGGGAGCACGCGGCTCGCAGCGGCCTCCGGTGCAGACTTGCTCCGGCGCGCAGTTGACGCTCGCGCGACAGGCGGAGAGCGGCGCGGGCGTGGGCTCGCAGCGGTGCGTGACGAGCGAGCACATCCCCTCGCAAGCGGGCTTTCTCTCCTCTAGCCCGCGCTCGGCGACGTACGTGGCGAGCGGATCCGCGCCCACTCCGCAGCCGGCACCGAGCCCGCGCGGCGCCCGGCACGTTCCCGGACTCGTCGCGCCCTGCCCTTCACAATGCAGATTCTCCGCGCATTCGAGCGACGAGCGGCAAGCGGCGCCTTCCGCGAGCCGACCGGTCACGAGGCCACGGCACTCCGGAGGTGACGCGGCCAGCGCCGGCGCCACCCAATCGCAGCCGCCGAGGGCCCGCGACGCCGCTTCCGCGCAGCGAGTCACCCCCGCACCGTCGACGGCCACCGTACGCGCCCGGAGCGCGGCCGACAGATGCCGGACGCACTCGTCGTGGAAGAGCGTGACCGCCGGAGCCGCGCAGCATTCCGCGCGCCGCCGGGTCGGCAGCTCGTGCAGGGCGGCGCAGAGCCGCACCGCTTCGGGCTCGGCTCCGGCCCCGGCGCGAACCGATTCGATCGGCCGCGCACTTCCCCGCCCCTCGCCCCGACCCGGCGGGCCCTGCTTTCGCGAGCAGGCGGCGCCGCAAAACAGCAGCGCGAGGCAGAGCCAGGCTCTCGTTCCGGTCGTCGATCGCACCGCTCGGAGGTACGAGCGAGCCGGGCGCTCGGATCACTCGCAGCTCACGCGTACAGCCCGCGCTCGAGCACGGATTCGAGCACCCGCTTCGGCAGCAGCCAGTCGAGCTCCCGGGCGGCTCCGGCCTCGCCCCGCCGCCGGAGCAACTCGCGAACGTGCGTCGAGGACACGTCCGGCAACACCGCGGGGCCGAGCTCCGGCCGCTCGTAACCCGCGCGCGTCACCACGAACGGCGGAGCCAGCTCCGACACGCGGCCGAAGTCGTGCCAGCTCGCCGTCTCCGCGAGGACGTCGCTGCCGATCACGAGGCGGAGCTCGAAGCTCGGATTCCGTTCGAGCAATTTTTCGAGCGTGCGCTCGGTGTAGTTCGGCGCGGGCAGCTCCGCTTCCAGCGCGGAGACCTCGACCCC
>DASXWF010000038.1:0-1593 GCA_036503835.1 Polyangiaceae bacterium
GCGTGGCTTGACGCGGCAGATCGGTTCTGCGGTGCGCAACGTCCAGAGCTCTTCGACCGAGCTTCAAGCCGCGGCCAACCAGCAAGCCACCGGGTCCAAGGAGCAGTCGACCGCGATGAGCGAGGTCACGACCACGATCAGCGAGCTGCTGGCGACGGCCAAACAGATCGCCGAGAGCGCGCGCCGCGTGACCAGCATCGCCGACGATACCGCGGCCGCCGCGAAGAGCGGCGACCAGATCGTCCGGCGCACGAACGATTCGATCGCCACCATTCAACGGCAGGTGGATCTGATCGTCACGCACATGCTCGATCTCGGCAAAAAGTCGCAGCAGATCGGCGGGATTCTCGAGCTGATCAACGAGCTGTCCGAGCAGACGAACATCCTCGCCATCAACGCGACGATCGAGGCGGCGGGAGCCGGGGAGAGCGGGCGGCGCTTCGGCGTCGTGGCCGAGGAGATCCGGCGTCTCGCCGATCGAGTGGGCGGTTCCACCAAGGAAATCCGGACTCTCATCGACGACATCCGCTCCGCGGTGAACAAGACGGTGATGGCCACGGAGGGCGGAAACAAGGCAGTGGACGCGGGCGCGCGGCAGTTCGCGGAGGTCGCGAGCACGTTCGCCCAGATCGCGGGCATGGTGGTGACGACGACGGAGGCGGCGCGCGAGATCGAGCTCAGCACCAAGCAACAGTCGACCGCCGTCGAGCAGGTGAACGTCGCCGTCGCGAGCGTCGCCCAGGCCACCCGCGAGACCGAGGCCAGCTCGAGCCAGACACTGCAGACCGCGTCCGAGCTCGCCGGTCTGTCGCGCGAGCTCTCGAGGATCGTCCAGGCGGAGGCGGCTGCATGAGCGCCCGCGAGGGCGCATTCGCCGTGCGAGGCGCGTGAACAAGGACCCTTACCGCTACTTCCGCGTCGAGGCGCGCGAGCTCGTCGACGGGCTCGGCGCGGGCGTCCTCGAGCTCGAACGCGGGACGGGCGGAGTGGAGCTCGTCGGGCGGCTGCTCAGGCTCGCGCACACCTTGAAGGGCGCCGCGCGCGTCGTGCGGCAGCTCGAGATTGCGGAAGCCGCTCACGCGATCGAGGGAGTGCTCACCGCTCGCAAGCAGGCCGGAGGCGCATTCGGCGAGGACGAAATCGCCGAGCTGCTCGCCGCCGTCGATCTCATCGGGGAGCGGGTGAGCGCGCTCGCCGCGCCGGCGCATTCCTCGCTCCCGCCTCCCGAGCCGAAGCAGGCCCCCGAGCAAGCGGGAAGCGTCGCGCGGGCGCCGCCGCAAGAGGCGGTTCAGAGCGTTCGCGTCGAGATCGAGGAGATGGATGCGCTGCTCGCCGCCATCGGCGAGACGGACGTCCAGCTCGGCTTCTTGCGCCGGCACGCGGCGGGGTTGCAGAACCTGGCCGGTCCCGCGGCCGCTCTCGCCGAGCGCTTCGGCGGTCGAGGGCAAGCCGCTCCGGCCGTCGGGGAGCGCGAGCGCGCGCTCGCCGCCGAGCTTCAGGTGGGCATCGAACGACTCGGCCGCGCGATCGGTGCGGGTGTCGAGCGCGTCGCTCAGGAGCTCAGGGACGTTCGCCAGGGCGCCGATCGCCTGC
>DASXWF010000039.1:0-2640 GCA_036503835.1 Polyangiaceae bacterium
CGCCGCCCGCGCCAGCGTCGGGGACGTTCGTCGCTCCCGCTCTCGCGTCGTTCCCGTCCTGCGCGGTGCTGGGAGCGCGACCGCAAGCCAGCGACAATCCGGCCGCAAGCGCGCCCAGGCCTATCAGAAGCCATCCGTTCACCGCCGTCAGTGTGCCTCGAAACCGGCGATCACGGAACCGCTCGCTTCGTCGAAAATGCCGCGGTTGAGGTGGGCATCCGTTCTGGCGCACGTCCGCCGGACCCCTATCGTCTCGAGAATCGGCGCAGCATTCAGCGCTTCTCCACGGCCTCGAACGACACCGGGTAGAGCACGGTCACGATTCCGCTTTCCGGCGCGGGAAACGACAGGCCGTAGAAGGCGCGGATGACGCACGTGTTCATCGCACTGTCCGCGAGCTCCGAGCCGCCATTGCTCACGTTGCTGACCGCTCCGTCGCGACCGATGACGAAGCGCACGCTGAGCCGGCCGCGGAGCGATCGATCGCGCGCGAGCGCCTGCTCGTAGCACGCGCGAAAGCGCCCGTGCTGGGCGCGCACCTTGCTCTGGATCACGCCGCGGTCGAGGCGGCCCGAAACGGTGATGGCCCCGTCCCGCACGCGCGGCTCGAGCCCGGACAACGCGCGCCCTGGCTCGGACTTCGAGCGCGCCTTCGAGCTCGTTGCGGCTGCGGCGACGCCGTCATCGAGCACGGGCGGCGGGAGTTTCGGTGTCTCGTTGTGCCCCGGCACGACCCAATCGCGGGACGGCTCACGGGAGGGCAGCTTCTCCGGTTCCGACACCGTCTCGAGCTTGCGGGCGGACGGCGACGGCTCGCTCCTGGCGGCGACGACCACGGCGACGGTCCCGATCAGAACCACACCCGCGGCCGCGAAGACCGCGACCAGCGTGCCGTGCTGCGATGGGGCGACCTCGAAAGCCGGCTGATGGTGGGCGCGCGCTTCCTCCGTGAGGCGCCGCTTGGGTGTCTGCACGAAGGAGCTCGTGTGGCAGTAGCTGCACGTCGCGTAATCGCTCGCCGGGTCGATGCGCACGTTCGCACCGCAGTTCGGGCACTTCGCCGCTACCAGTCGAGCCACCCGCCGAGCGTGTCATGCCAAGGCACGCTCGGCCAACGGTGCGCGGCAGGTGAACCGCAATTTCGTGCCATGCCGGGCACTGTTGGCGTCGAGGTGACGATGATCGTGCGCGTGCCGGCGGCGAGCCTCGCCCGCGACCCGTCCCTGGTTGGCGTCCGGGCGAATTCGCCACTGGCGAGGTGCGCGGAAACTGCATCACCTGGTTCACCGAATACGACGCGGCCTCCGATCTGAGCTTTGGGAAGCCAGCGGCTACTGTGCCCAAGGTAAAGTAAGCTCGATTGGGAGAACAGCAGCGCGACGTGGACGCGTTCCGGCGCGATGGACTAGGCTGCGTCTTCGTGTGCGCACGCCGGCTGCGGTGCGCCGGTGATTCGAACCAAGTTTCAGGTGGTGAAATGCGGCGGTCGTCGAGTGGAATCTGGATTGTCGTCTGTGGACTCGTAGCCAGCGGTTGCGGCGGCGTCTCCGACTTCGAGGGCCTGTGGGCGGCACGCTCGGAGTCGGGCACGAGCAGCTGTGCGGGCGAGTACGAGTTCGAAGATCCGGACTTCACGATCCGTCTGCGCGAGGGCGCGGACGCCGATCTCGAGTACGTGTCGCTCGACCCCATGGACCTCTCGAAGGAGACCTGCGTTCAGGAGTTCTCGGTCGACGGCGACGTGGCCGAGATCGAGGCGGGCCAGGACTGCACGTACGAGTACGAGGGCGTGGACGACGCAGGCCAGCCCGTCACGATCACCGACCACCTGAGCTTCTCGCGGGATCGACTGGAGCTCGACGGTGACTCGCTTCGCGAGACGGGGGAATCCCTCCGCGTCAGTAGCGACGGAGCGGAGTGCACGGTGGAGTTCGAGATCGACTTTCGGCGCGTGGACGACGCCTGAGGGCCGACTCGTCCCGCGCTTCAGAATGCGGGCGCCTCCGGCACCAGGTTTCACGCGCGGCCGGGCTGCCGCGCAGCCCGAGTTCGCGCTCGCGTTCTGAATCGGTCTATCGCGCTCGCCCGGGTCGCGCCCAAATCCGGGTTTCAGGTGCAACGCGTCAGCGCCGAACCAACTGGAGATTCCACGACAAGGCGAAACGCGCGCCGGAGTCGTCGGGGAACGTCGTCGTCACGCCGGTGAGCTCGGTGGCGTCGTCGGACGAACCGGAGGCGGAGCTGCCGGTCACGCTGATCATGACGTCGAGAGGGGGAGCGCCGATGCCCTCGGAGTCCGTCGTCCTGGTGTCGGGACAGTCCGCGCCTTGATATTCGGTCGTCTCCGTACCCACGGGGACGTCGCCGTCCATGTTCACGGACAGGAGCGCGCTTCCGTTGGCGCTCGTCAGGATCCTCACGAATCCGGCGTGGTCGAGGTCGTCCGAAATGCTCTCATCCAGGGTGACGGTACTGCTGCACCCGTTCGCCGGAGCTTCGTAGGTGGTCACCTGCAGGTAGCTCGCGTTCACGGGGCCGCTGACCGACAGGTACCCGTCCTCGTCCTCGAGTTGGAAAGAGCCTTCGTACTCGTGCTCCCAGGTGATGGTCTCGTCCTCGAAGGGACTGTACTCACCGGAC
>DASXWF010000040.1:0-4830 GCA_036503835.1 Polyangiaceae bacterium
CACAGGGTCTTGTCGGCGGGGACGCCGAAGGCGCCCCCGCTCGCGTCTTCTCTACTTCAGCCTGGTTTTCGGGTGGAGTAGAAGCGAGATCGATGAGCGCACGTACGTCGAGCTTCCGGCGCCGCTGGCTCGTGCCGATGCTCCTGCTCACGTCGGCCGCGCTCGCGATTTTCTGGAGCCTGTACGCGTTCGACCGCTTCTTCAGCGGGCGGGGCGCGGGCGCCGCGCTCTTCGACTACCTCGCGTTCGACCCGGTGACGCTCACGGACGCCGTGAGCGCGCTGGCCGGTATGAACGCGGCCGTCTTCGGCATCGTGGTCACCGTCGTGAGCATCATCGTGCAGCTGTCCGCCGACCGCTACACGGGCGTCGCGCGTATGTTCCTGAAGGATCGCGTCAACCTCGGCGTGATGGGGTACTACGTGATCGCGTGCGTGGGCGGCGTCTGGCTGAGCGTCGCGCTCAAGCAGGACTACGTCCCGCGCTTCACGCTCTTCGCGATGGTCTGCATGACCACGGGCAGCCTGGTGCTGATGGGCCCCTATTTCGGCTACGTGTTCTGGTTCCTGGAGCCGATGAACATCATCTCGCGGATCCGCGTCGAGGCCGTCTCCACGGCGCGCGCCGGCGCGGCGGAGGTGCACGCGGAGCGCGCTTCCGCCGCTCAGGCGGCGACGTTGTCGGCGATGGAAGAGCTCACCGACATCACCAGCAATTCGATCTCCGGTAAGGACAAGATCATCGCGAGCGGAGCGGTCGACGCCCTCAAGGACTTCACGCTCGAGTACGCGAAGGCGAAGGCGCGAGCGAGCGAGCGCTGGTACGCGATCGGGCCGGATCTCAGGAAAAACCCGGATTTCGTGGCGCTCGACCCGGAGTCGCGCGAGGACCTCGAGCAGCGCAAGAGCTGGGTGGAATGGAAGGTGCTGCGGCAGTACCTCGGCATCTACAACGAGGCCCTCGCCGAGATGCGCGACATCAACTACCTGATCGCGATCGACACGCGCTACATCGGCGAGGCCGCGGCCGAGCTCGAGGATCACGAGCTCGTCGAGCTCGTCTTCCGCTTCATGAACTCGTACCTGCGCGCGACCCTGAACGCGCGCGACGTGCGCACCGCCTACAACGTCCTGAACCAGTACCGCTTGCTGGTCGAGGCGATGCTGCGCTACGGCGACTCCCAGGCCGCGCGCGAAGGCGTGAAGCACATGGCGTACTACGGCCACGTGAGCTTCGACATGAAGCTCACCTTCGTCACCGAAACGGTGGCCTACGACGTCTCGGCGATTTGCCAGTACGCGAACGAGCTCGGCTCCGAGCACGAGGACGCGATGCTCGCGCAGTTCCTGGAGCTCGATCGGCCGCTGCGCGTGAGCGCGCAGGAGAGCGCGCTCCTCGGCGTGCGCAAAGCCCAGGTGAAGCTCGCGGCGTACTACTTGATGCGCGGCTGCGAGGACAAGGCGCGGCTGATCTCGCGCGACATGGAGCACGAGCCGCTCGAGCGGCTGCGCTCGATCCGCCTCGCGCTCGAGCGCGTGACCAGCAAGGATTTCTGGGAAATCATCGATCGCGGACGCAACTTCGAATACATGCCGCCCGCGCAGCGAGCCTGCCTCGCGACGTTCTTCGGCTGGCTCAAGGTGGGCGAAAGCTGAGCGCCCGGCTCGGGGCTGACGCGCGCGCCGAGGTCGAGCGCGCTCCGGCGGACTCTCACGCGCGAGGCGGCGCCGCCTCGCACGCGCCGGTCACGGGCTCGGCGTCCTTGCCGAGCAGGAACCTCGCGGGACGGTAGCCGTCGTCGATCTTGACGAAGATCTCCCCGCTTCCGCGATAGACGCAGCCGAGAATGTCCGCCTCGCGCCACGTGTCTCCGAAGCGCACGTCGACCGCGAAGGGGACGAACGCGCGTCCCTGCTTGTCCGGGCTGGTCGTGGCCTGCAGAGCTCGCACGCGGCGTTCGCTCGGCGGGGGCCTGCCGCGGGAAAAGCGTCCCGGGGACTTTTCCGCCAGCGGTTTGACGAGCCCCTCGTGCACTCGCTGTTTGACCCAGTCGGCGAGTGAGGGCTCAGCGGACCACGCGAGCGACGGGACGAGCGACAGCACGAGCGCGGACGAGAGCAGGAATGGCGGGGACTTCACGGCGGATCCTTTCGAGAGAGAACCACGAGGGGAGGCTGAACCGGGGTGACCGCGAGACAGCGGGCGCGCCGCGCCCGACTCGCGACACGAGCTCGGCGACGGCGGCGCTCACGAGCACCGGCACCCAGAGCGAGACCACGTAGGCACGATCGGGATCGAACCCCGAAAGGTCGAGGCCCACGAGCATGAGCCGCGAGCTGACGGCGACGCTCATCTGCGCGACGACGTGCCGCATCGCGCGCTGGTGCGCGCTCAGGTCGCGGCGGCGGGCCGAAACCACACCGTGGAGCATGCCGCCCGCGACGATCGCGGCCGAGAGCAAGAACCCCGCCGTCACGAGCCCGCCGCCCTTGGCGTCGAAGGCCAGAACGACGCCCGAAGGCACGACCGCGAAGAGCACGCCGGCCGCGGCGAGCTTTCCCAGCCCGCGATGCCAGGCCGGCCGCCGTTGCAGGCTGCGCGTCGAAAGCAGCAGGCAGAGCGGCAGGGCGACGAGCGAGCTTGCGACGTGGACCCGGAGCGACGCCAGCCAGAGCTTCTCGAACTTCAGCGGAAGTTTCTCGAGGAGGAAGGGGGGCAGCGTCTCGAAATCGAAGTAGTGCAGGCTCGTGAGTGCGATGAGAGCGGAACCCGCGAGCATCGAGAGTAGAAAGCACCGCCGTGGCAGGGCGCGCAGGAACCGGGACACGTCTTCTTCGACGGTCGAGCCCCGGAAAAGATTTGTACGCTTCGCTCAGAACGAGTCGGCCGCGCGGCTCAACACTTCCCCCGCGTCCCCGTCGACCTTCAGCGCCGCTGCGGCGTCCGCCCGCGTGCTGCCACGGTTGACGACGGCGACGGGCAATCCGAGCCGCTCCGCGGCGCGAACGAAGCGGTAGCCCGAAAACACCATGAGCGAAGAGCCGACGACGAGCAGCGCGCGTGCGGCGGCGAGCGCCGCCATCGCCCCTTCCACGCGCGTCTTCGGCACGTTTTCGCCGAAGAAGACCACGTCGGGCTTCAGGAGGCCGCCGCACCCACAACCTACGACACGAAAATCGGAAAAGTCGGCGCCGCCCGGATCGGCGTCCCCGTCCGGCGCGATCGCCCCGTCGCGCGCCGCCCAGTGCGGGTTCAGCTCGCAGAGCGTCGCCTGCAGCGCGCTGCGCGTGGTGAGCGCACCGCACGCGAGACAGACCACGCGGTCGATGCGTCCGTGCAGATCGATCACGTTTCCCGCGCCGGCCGCCTGGTGCAAGCCGTCCACGTTCTGGGTCACGATGCTCGAGACCAGCCCGCGTTGTTCCCAGTCAGCGAGGATCTCGTGGGCACGGTTCGGCCGCGCCGCGCCCAGGACCTTGAACCCCAACACGCTCCTAGCCCAGTAGCGACGGCGCGCGGCGTCCGAGCCGACGAATTCTCGAAATTGCATGGGCGGCGAGCGCTTCCACTGCCCGCGCTCGTCGCGGTAGTCGGGGATACCGGACGCCGTGCTCACGCCGGCGCCGGTGAGGACGAAGACGCCTCCGCCGGCGAGCAGAGCGGCAAGGCGTTCGGTCGCGCCGGTGAAGCTCGAGCCCGCGTGCATCTTTCCCGGGAGGGCGGGTCAGCGCGCGGGTGGAGGAAGCGTGCCGGTGGTGACGCCGAGCGCGGACAAAACGCCGTCGAGCAGCGCTTCGTCGCGGCGAACGATGGCGACGTGGAGCAGCCGCGCGCGGTCGTCCGCAGCCGAAAGGCTGGCGAGAACCTCGCGTCCGACACGAAGCTTGGCCTCGAGCCGGTCGCGGGTGGCGAGGGCGGAACCCGACGGCGGCGGCGCGATCGACGGATGCGAGGGCGAACGCTCACGCACCGACGAGTTGTCGTCGGGGATGCTGGGCGGGCGGGTCTTCGCGGGAGGGGTCATGGACGCTGTTTCAACGTCTCGGTCTATCAACACTTACGTTGCAGTTTTCGTTCCGTTTCATTCGACCACCGAGCGAATCTCCGGCTTGGATCGTGAAACTCCGGGAAATCACGAGATTATCAACTTGGGCCGACGGGCCGGCAGCGGGTGTTTCTAGTGTTGCTGCACTCTCCGTGGGCGGAACCCGGCACAGGTGCGACCTCGCGATCAGGTGTGAGTGAGTGTGTCAACGCGTACGCGGCGCAGGAATTTTCGCGGCGATGCAGGATCTGCGGAGCTCTACCAATGCTTGCCAACGCGAGAGCAGGTTTCTATGGTCCTGGCGTCGTGCAGAACTGGCTCTTGATCCGGGAAAGCCCCGAGTCGCCGCGGATGTTCCAAAGCGATTTCATCGATCTGTTTTCGCGCACGCACCCTGTGGTCGTTCCGATCCTGTTCGTGCCGGGTGCCGCCATCTCGTTCGGGCTCAGCCTGACGCGGGGCGGAGTGGGATTGTTGGCTACACTCGGCCTGTCGGTCGCCGGCTTCGTCCTCTGGACGTTGATGGAGTACTGGCTCCACCGCCTGTTCTTCCACTGGCAGCCCGGCGGTCGCTGGGGCGAGCGCATGCACTTTCTGGTGCACGGGGTCCATCACACCTGGCCGCGCGACAAGTATCGGTTGGTGATGCCGCCCGCCGTGAGCATCTCGCTCTACTTCATCTTCCTCGGCTTGCTGCTGTTGGTGTGCGGGCAGCGCTACGCGTGGGGCATGCACTCCGGGCTCGTCGTCGGATACATGTTCTACGACCTCACCCACTACTATCT
>DASXWF010000041.1:0-4671 GCA_036503835.1 Polyangiaceae bacterium
CCCGAGCGCCATCGGCACCCCGAACGCGAGAAGCTCGCGCGTTTCGCGCAGCGAGAGGCGTCCCGGCTCGAGCCACGCCCGGCGCTTCACGCACAACGTGAAGAGCAGCGCACGAATCCCCGAACGCGCGAGGTTTCCGGCGACGACCGCCGCGCCGCCCCACCCGAGGGCCGCGAGCGCGATGCTGACGACGCTGTACGCGACGTCTGCGGCCGTCCGGACCCCGCTCAACGCGCCGAAACGCAAGTCGCGCACGAGCAAACGCTCGGGCACGAAACCCACGCGATCGAAGAGCGCGGAAAGCACGAGTCCCGGCAAAAAAACACTCATTCCGGGCGCTTCCAGCAGCTCGCCGAACGATCTGCCCGCTGCGAGCAACACCGCGAAGGCCACGATGCCCGAGACGGCGTGAAAGACGGTGACGTGAAACGCCGTGCTCACCGTAGCGTCGGGCTTAGCGACCAGATACTGGCCAAAGCCGAGCGTCGAGAGCTGAGCCGCCGTCATCACCAGCACGGCGGCGACCGTCACCTCGCCGTACTCGTGCGGGCTCAAGAAGCGGGCGATGAGCAGCGTGCCGACGAGCCCGATCACGCGCGCAGCCATGCCGGACGAAGTCGTCCAGAGCGCACCCCGGACGGTGTCTTTGCCGAGCGACACGGCTCAGGGCACCCGTACCGAATCGCCCGCGAGCAGCACCACGTCTTGCTCGGGATTTCTGCCGTTCAGGATGCCGTCGTAGTCGATGCGAATGCGTTCGAGCCCGCGCGCGCCGGAACGTACAATCACGACGTCGCTGGTCGAAGCATAGCGATTCGGGCCGCCGGCCAGCGCGATCGCCTCGGAAACCGTCAGGTAGTAGCGCGAGCTGAAAAGCCCAGGATGTTCGACGTTTCCGGCGACGGTGAAGCGGTAGCTGTTGACTTCGACCACCGCGACCGAGACCACGGGATCGTTGACGAGGGCGGCAACGCGCGCGCGCGTCTCTTTCTGCAGATCGGCGACCGTTCGACCCGCAGCCCGCATTTCGCCGCTGGCGGGCAGCGTGATCGTGCCGTCGGGACGCACGACGGCTTCGGTGGAAAGCGCGGGATCCTTCCACACCGTGATGCGCACGACGTCGGCAGGACCGATCACGTAGGGCTGCCGGCGGGGATCGGTACGTACCGCGTCGGCGTACGAAGCGCTCGGCACGTGCCTAGCACAACTCATGCAAGCGACCCCGAGCGCGAGAATCATCGACCAGCGTTGGACAAAGGGAACGTACATCCCTGAGCGCCGAAGCAGGAATCGTACCCAGTCACGGATCAACCCATGTTCGCCATTCCCGGAATCCTTGGCCTCGTCTTCTTCATCTACGTGCGACCGCAGGAATTCTTCGAACCGCTGAAGGCGGTGCCCTTCCTCTACGTCTGCTTCGGCCTCTGGCTGTTCGGCATGCTGCTCGACTGGCGCACCGGAAATTGGAAGCCCCGCACGACCCCTCAGCTGCCCTTCGTCGTGGCGTTTTTGTTGTACGCGTCCGGCACGGCGCTTGCGAGGGGACCCGCCGATGCCATCGACCCCATCATGGGACTCGCGATCTGCGTCGCCCTCTACCTCGGCGTCGCGCACGGAGTGCAATCGTTTCGAGCTCTGGGGGCGGTGGCCGGCGCCGTGCTCGCCGTCGTCCTGTTCGTGTCCTTCGTCGGAGCGGAGCAGGGTTTTTCCGAGACTGGCTGCGTCGTGATCGACCAATCCGATCCCAACGACACGGCGAGCGGTGTGCCCGACGGCCGTCCCTGCACGACGCCGCAGTCCTGTTACGACGGCGACGCGCAGCCGGATGCCGAATACATGTGCGAGAAGATCGGCCTCTTCGGCACGACTTCGGTCGGCCGCGGCCGCGTCCGCTACCGCGGCGTGCTCCAGGATCCGAACGAGCTCGCGCTCGCCGCCGGCATCGGTCTGCCGCTCGCGTTCGCGGTCGGCTCGCACCGGCGCCGGCCGCTCCGCCGCGGCGTACTGCTCGCGATCACGTTGCTGCTGGTCGGCCTGTGCGCGGTGCTCACCGGGTCACGCGGCGGACAGCTCGTGTTCCTGGCCGTGCTCGGCGTGCTGTTCGTGAAGCGCTTCGGCGTGATCGGGCTCGCCGTCGGCGGCGTGCTCTCCCTGCCGCTGTTGCTGCTCGGCGGTCGGAGCGGCGCCGAAGCGCTGAGCTCCACCGCCGAGCGCGCCGACTGCTGGGCCGAGGCGCTCCAGATCTGGAAGGCGCACCCACTGTTCGGGGTCGGCCTCGGCCGCTTCGGGCAGTACCACTACATGACGGCGCACAACTCGTACCTCCTGTCGCTCGCGGAGCTCGGTCTGCCCGGCATGTTCCTGTTCGGCACGATCATCTACGTCTCCGCCAAAATTCCGTTCGAAATCCTGCGCCGCTATCCGGCGAACGCACACGACGTGCGGGCCGAAGGCGCGCGCATCGCGCGTCCCTGGGCGCTCGCCCTGCTCGCGGCCTTCGCCGGATTGACGGTCGGGATCTTCTTTCTGTCGTTCGCCTATCACTACGTACTCTGGATCTACCTGGGGTTGTCGGGCGCGCTGTACTCCGCGGTGCGCGCACACGACACGAACTTCAAGGTCCGCCTGAACCTGCTCGACTTCGCGATCGTCTTGACCGGATGCGCGGCGGTCATCGGCGTCGTCTACCTCTACACGCGCATGCACAACCTATGACCAGCTCCCGCTCTCGACTGTTGCTGTTCGCCGGCCTGGCCGGCCTGCTCTTCGTGCTCGCCGCCTGCGTGCGCTTCGGCATGCGCAAGGCGGGCACGAGCGCGCCGACCGAGGTGAAACGGACGCCGATCGCCGGCGTGGGCGCGGCGCGGCTGGCACCCGCGCGTCCCGACGAACGCTCGCACCGCATCGTCCTGAACGCCGCGGCCGTCGAACGGCTCCAGGACGCCGCGCGCCGCGACAGCCCCGCCTTCCGGCGCGTGCGAGCGCGCGCGGAAGAAGCGCTCGGTAAGAGGGTGGACTCGGGCTACCAGGGCTTCGAATGGGCGGAGGCGATCGCGAACCTCTCTCTGGCGTGGCACGCGACGGGAGACGAACGCTACGCCACGGCGGCGCTCGGCTACCTGAACGCGCTGCTCGAAGATCGCAATCGGATCGGCGACGGCCGCGGCGGAGCGACCGTCGTTCGCCACGACTCCGGCTACGGCATCCGTACCTTCGGCGCCTACTCCGCGCTCGGCTACGACTGGCTGCGCGGCGCGCCCGGCTTCGACCAGGCGCTGCAGAAGCGCGTGATCACGCGGCTCGGCGAGTGGCTCGGCTGGTACCGCGAGAGCGGATACCTGCGCGATCGTCCCATCGCCAACTACTACTGGGGCTACCTGACGGCGCTCTCGTTCGCAGGCCTGGCCACGGCGGGCGACACGGCCGAGGGCGACGCCTGGCTCGCGCTCGCGCAGAAGGAGCTCACCGAGCGCGCCCTGCCGGCTCTGCGCGACGAGCTCGCCGGCGGCGGCTGGCCGGAAGGCTGGCAATACGGCGAGTACACGACCGCGGAAGTCGCGCTCGTGCTCGAAGGCTTCCGCACCGGCGCGGGCATCGAGCTCGCGCGTCACGTTCCCTGGCTCGCCGAAAACATCACGCACCACGTCCACGCGCTCTTGCCGGACCAGACGTCCGTGTACGACGGTGGCACCTGGGGTGAACGCCCGGCGCGGCCTTCCGCGCTCGGGCTGGCAGCGACCGCCGTGGCCCTCGACGGCATCGGCGACTCCCGCGCCGCCGAAGCGCGCTGGCTCATGGCCCACGCGCTGCCGCCGCTCCAGCGCGAGCAGGCCTTCGTCGGCCTGCTCGCGGAGCGCCCCGGCGCGCCGGAGCGTTCCCCACGCAATCCCGAGAAAACCAGCCTGCACCTGCTCGGTCAGGGCCTCACGTTCGCGCGCAGCGACTGGTCACCCGGCGCGACCTGGATCTCGTTCCAGGCGGGTGCTCGCATCGCCGAGGATCACCAGCACAACGACCAGGGTCACTTCGAGCTCGCGCGCGGCGCGGATCTCCTGCTCATCGACGCCGGTAACTCGGAGGGCTCCGCCACCATCAACCACAATACGCTGCTCATCGACGACGGCGGCCGCATCCTCACCTACCCGCCGAATCAGGGCGTGTGGGGCGGCAAGCGCGTGAAGACCACGCGCTCCGGCGACGACGGCAGCGTCCTCGCCGCGGTCGGCGACTTCGCCGAAGCGTACGCGCCGGTGTGCGCGCGCGACGGCTGCAGCAAGCGCGCCGTGAAGAAAGCGGTTCGCAGCCTCGTCTACGTGCGGCCCTCGCTGCTCGTGATCGACGATCGCGTCACCGTCGAAAACGCCGACACCGCGGTCACCTGGGCCGCTCACCTCACCCAAAATCCGAAGCTCGAAGGCGATCTGGCCAGCGCCGTGATCGGCCGCTCGCGCGTGGACGTCCGCACCCTGGAACCGCGCGACGCCGCGCGCCGCGCGCCGCGCGAGCCCACCCCTTCCGGACAGGGGCCGCACCGCGCGAACAGCCCGTGGGGCGCTTCGTTTCGGCTCGAAATCGACAGCCCGCGCGGCAGCGAAGAGCGCGGCTTCCTGCACTTCATCAGCGCCGCCGACGCGAACGAACCCCCGCCGGCGGCGCGCCCCCTTTCCGGGG
>DASXWF010000042.1:0-4500 GCA_036503835.1 Polyangiaceae bacterium
GAGCTCCCGCAGGCTGAGCTCTTCTACGGCGGCCTTCACGCGGGCTTCCGCGCGCGCATTCGCGTCCGGCGTCGGACGGTTCCGTTTGGAAGCTTTCAAGGTCTTGGGCATGGCAAGCACCTCACGGAGCTGGAGGGGCGCCCTCGGCCAGCGCAAGCAGCGCCGGGGCGAGCTCGTCGAGCCAGAGATCCAGGTATTCGCGGCTGATGGCGGAGGCGTGCGGCAAGAACGCGAGGTTCTTCGCGGTCCAGAGCGGGGAGTCGGGCGGCAGGGGCTCGCGCTCGAAGACGTCGAGAAAGGCTCCGGCGATGCGGCCCGCTTCGAGCGCCTCGACGAGCGCGCTTTCGCGCACGGCGTTGCCGCGGCCGAGGTTGTAGAAATATGCGCTCGGGCGCATCGCCGCGAAGGCGTCCCGATCGAAGACGTGGTCGGTGCCGGTGTCGCTCGGCAGCGTGGCGACGACGTGGTCGGCCACCCCCAGCAGCGCCGGCAGCTCCGCCGCCGGATGCACCGCGTCCGCCGGCGCCGCGTCCAGCCCGGGGTTGCGCTTGACGCCGAGCACGCGAAGCCCGAGCTGTTTCAGGCGCGCCGCGCATTCGCGCCCGAGCGGCCCGTAGCCGACGATGAGCGCGGTCTGGCCGGCGAGGCGCCGGGTGCCGGAGAACTGATCGCGATCGTAGCGCCGCTCCGCGCGGTCGCTCACGGCTCGATCGAAGCGCCTCGACCAGAACAACATCATGCCGAGCAGCGTCTCGGCCATGATCTTGCCGTGGAAGGAGCCGTGAAGCGCGCGCACACGGCTCCGCGGGTCCGGTGCGAGGCGCTCGCGACCGGCCGCGGGTGTCGCGACGAAGACGAGCTCCGGTCCGAGATCGTACCAGCCGGCCTCGAAACGCCACACGAGCGCGGCTCGAGCGCCGGGCAAGCGCGCGCAGAGCTCGCCCGGCGTCGCGCACGGCACGAAATCGAGGCGCGGGTAGCGCTCGCGGAGCCGCCCGAGCTGCGCTTCGTCGAGTCGAAACGCGCGCACCTCGTTCGTGAGACTGACGAGCACCTGCATGTCGCAGGTTCTCCCACGTCACCCGGCTTACGAAAAGGGCGGACGGCCTCGTCGCCCAGGACGGCGACCCCAACGTCTGGGACGACTTCGGCGGCGGCGGCCCCCTGACTCCCTAACGAAGCGCCAAGCCGCGCTTGCGCCCGATCCGGCGCCAGGCGGAGTCACCTTCGCCGGACTCCGGCGAAGCCGCGGGCAGCTCGGCCGTGGTGCCGCATTCGCTGACCTCCGTCCAGGACGACAGCGCGGCGGGGTCGCTGCTTCCGAACAGCAGGACCTCGCTTCCATCCACTGCGCTGCTCGCGTCCTCGGCCAAGGCAGGCGCGATTCCCAGTTCGAACGCGGCGGCGGCCTGCTCGCTTTCGAAGCGGATCCGCCAGGCCACGGCGAAGCGCCCCGAATCGGCTTCGTCGTGAAACAGCACGACCCGGTCGCCACGAACGCCGATGGCCTGGAGCCACGCCCTGTCGACATCGACCCCCACGCCGATCAGCGCAGCGAGCGCCCCGATCGGACCGAACGAGTCGTGATGGGTGCCCGCGAACCCAGCCGGGCCTCGCGTGGGCTCGCAGTCGAGCGCCTGGTGGCGGCTCCGCGAGGTGACATTCGTGTCTTCCGCCCAATCGAGAACGGAGAGCGGCGGAGCGGCATAGAGGGCGTCGACCGCGCTCTGGCCGGTGCCGACCCAGAGCGGCGCGAGCTGCGCGGTGCCGAGCGGGTACGGCAGGCTTTGCACCGCGGTGAAGAGCGGCGCGGGCGACGCTTCGATTTCGTCGAAGACCGCGCGCCTGAGGTTCGCCTTCAGGCCCGTCCAGTTCAAGCGATCGGGCGTGGCATCGAGCGCCTTTCCGACCACGCCGAACCCGAGCACTGTCGCCTCGCCCTCGATCAGGGACGACACCGCGACGCTCGAATCGAGCGAGTCCTCCCACGTTTCTCCGAACGCTTCGAGATCGAGGCTCGCGTCCTGCAGCGCGTGCGCGAATTCGTGCGCCAGCACGAAGACATCGTCGATCGGATCGTTCGGCCCCCGGTCGATGATCGTCACGGCCTTGGTCTCGGTTTGGTAGTACGCCGCCACGCCCGCCACGGCGGCTTCGACCTGCTCGGTTGCGATCGTGCTCCCCTCGGGCAAAAGTCCGAGCACGGTGAGCGGCGCGTTCCACGGGTCGGACTCCATGCCCTCGCCCGCCACCTCCTCTTCGAGCCAGGCCCTGAACTCGGCGACGCTGATCGTCCGAACGGGCGGCATCGTGGCGCCCGACTGCTCGCGCATTTCGGCCGTGGCCGCGAAGATCTCGTTCTGACAGTCGGCCAGCTTGATGTCGCAGCCGTCCTCCAGGCTCGATTCCGGCTCGTCCGTTCCCCCACAACCCACCGCGAATGCCAGAAGCGAAGTCCAAGCAAGTCCGAAGCGCATGGCCGCCAGGTTTAGCACGCCGTCGCAGCACGGCCTGAAACCTGGCACGACGCGTGCACCGGATCCGCCGATCCATGGCGGCGGAACCCGGCAGAATTCGGTCCCTCGACGGCCTGCGCGCCGTGGCGATACTCCTCGTCTTGCTGGCGCACCTTCCGCATTCGCTGGCGCTGGCTCCGGCCTGGACCGAGCGACTCGCACCGCTCGGGCTGCTCGGGGTGCGCGTCTTCTTCGTGATTTCGGGCTTCCTGATCTCCTCGCTGCTCTTCGCGGAGCTCGAGAAAAGCGGCGACATTTCGCTGAAGAGGTTCTACTTCCGCCGCACGCTGCGGATCTTCCCGGCTTTTTACGTCTACGTCGCGGCCATCGCGATCGCGGCGGCCCTCGGCTACGTGGTTCTCCGGCCGAACGATCTGCTCGCGGCGGTGACCTACACCACGAACTACGACCGGGACCGCAGCTGGTACCTCGGGCACGCGTGGTCGCTCAGCGTGGAGGAGCAGTTCTATCTGCTCTGGCCGTTCCTCATCAAGCGCTTCGGCTCGCGCGGCGCGCTGGTTGCGGCGGCAGCTGCCGTCGTCGTCATCCCGCTCATCCGCGTCGGAACCTCGTTCTTCTTTCCCGAAGCGCGGCTCGGCATCGGCGAGACGTTTTTCACCGTGGCCGACGCGATGGCCACGGGCTGCTTGCTCGCCGGCTTCCGGCACCGTCTGCTCGCGCTTCCAAGCTACGTAAAAGCGCTGTCGTCCTGGTTTTTTTGGTTGGTGCCGGCCCTGATTCTCGCCGTTCACTTCGTCCCGTACACCCTGCCCTCCTGGCTCGTCGGTGAAACCATCGAGAACATCGGCATCGCGCTCGCCATCCACGCCTTCATCGACGTGCGCGAAGGACTCGCCGGCCGAGCCCTGAATCTCCGCCCGGTCGCGTTCGCGGGCACGCTGAGCTACTCGCTCTATCTCTGGCAGCAGCCCTTCCTGCGCTTTCGCGCCGGCGCCTGGTTCACCCAATTTCCCCTGAACCTGCTGGTCGTCGGCGGAGCCGCGCTGCTCTCGTACTACCTCGTCGAGCGGCCGATGCTCGCGCTCCGCCAGCGCCTCGAGCAACGATCACGCGCGACCGCTCCGCGGCCGCAAGCGATCGGCGTCGCCGCTACCGACGCCGGCCGGGTCGCGACACGCTGAGCGTCGCCACACGCTGAGCACAGCCGGCGACGTGGCCAGGTGAACGCGACGACGCTCGGCGCCCGAACGCGAGTGAGACGCGGGGGCGCCGAGCGCGAAGAAAGGGAGAAGCCTCGCGCGGAACCACTCCGCGCGAGGCTTCTCGGCAGTTCATCGGCTCACGACGGGCGCATCACGGCAGATGCACGCGGCGGATGCGGTGAAACTCGAGCTCGGTATCCACCTCGGCCCCGCCGTTGCCGTCGGCCACGTAGAGAATCTTGCCGTCCGCCGAGAGCGCGAGGCCCTCCTGACCGGCAAAGCGAGCCTCGGAGCCCGAGCCGTCCTGGAAAGCGTTGCTGTCCCCGCCGGCACCGGCCACGGTCAGCACCTCGCCGTCGGCGTCGACCCTGCGGATGCGGTGCGCCCCGTCGTCGGAAACGTACACGTTGTCGTCTTCGTCGATGGCGAGCGCGCGCGGGCGCACGAAGCTCGCGTCGTTGCCGGGACCGTCCACGCTACCGCTGCTGCCTTCGCCCGCGAGCGTCGACACCGCCCCTTCGGGCGTCACGAGCCGCAGCCGGCGATTGCCCGAATCCGCCACCACGAGGATCCCGTCGCTCCGCAGCACGATACCGGCCGGCGCATTGAAGCGCGCCCCGTCGCCCTCGCCGTCCGCGAAGCCCGGTTGATCGGCCAGGCCGGCGAGCGGCGTGACCTCCCCGCTCTCGGCGTCGACGAGCGACACCACGTGGTGCACGTTGTCCGCGACCGCGATCAGCGTATCGCTCACGGCCACGAACGAGCGCGGCCGTCCGATGTTCTCGACGAGCGTGAAAATCTCGTCCGTATCGAGCGCGACG
>DASXWF010000043.1:0-2858 GCA_036503835.1 Polyangiaceae bacterium
TGGGTCGAGGCCACGATCCAGGTTCAGTGAACGGCGCCCGCCGCGCAGCCGTCAGTTGACGCCGACGGAGCCGTTGCCCGCGGCCATCACGATCTTGTTCCCGTAGGCGGGAGGCGGAGCGACGAGGTTCGGCGCCGGCTCGCGCTCCTGCAAGCGCCGCGGCGTGACGCGTGTCTGCGGTGCGTGCGCCGGGTCCGGCTGTTCCGCGGGCCGTTGGGCGCCGGCTCCACACCCCGTTACCAGAGCCGCGAAGCTCACGAACAGGACGCGGGCAACAATCCGGGTCACACTATCAAGGTAACTTCCCCGCCCGTTTCGGCAAGTCACTTTCTTACGGAAAGCGCGCTCCGCCCGAAGTTTCATTCAGGCGCTCGTCGCGCGGCAGTTTTTCGCGCTGTGTCAGGGAGACCCGCTCGCCGTTCGGGATGCGCCGGCGCGAGCCCGGCGTTCCGGCATCTTTTCGGCCGTGTTCTCGGGTTTCTCCACGAACGGCGCGGCGCGGCGTTTCCTCGTGCGGGTTACGGCGCGCCGCGCTGTTTCCAGTCGGCCGACATGTCGGTCCACCGCAAACCTGGTTGCGGTGATGGACCAGGTAATACCGGCGAGCGTAGTGCGCCGTGAGAGCCGATTTTCTGCGGCCTCACACCTGCGGCCGCGGAAAATTGGCGATCGATACGAGCGGGAGCCGATGTAGTCTCGGCTTTTCGTGGATCTCGGAACGCGCGTCTTTTGGGGGCTCATCGTCCTGCTCCTCGGAGCGTCCGCGTATTTCACCGTGAACGTGACCGCCGATGAGTCCGGCGTTTCCGGCGCGGCCACTCGCGAAAAGGAGTGAACGCGCGATGGTGCCGCTCTTTTTTCGGCTGTTCGTGCGCGGTTTCCAGCATCCGCCGGTGCCGTTGCGGGTCGGTGCCCTGCTGGTTTCGGTGCTGTTCTACGGTGCGAGCGGGCTTCTCTACTTCGAGCGCCCCGCCCGTCCGGAGCTCGGCTGGGTCGACGCGTTCTGGTTCGCGCTCGAAACGATCACGACGGTCGGTTACGGCGACGTCTCGCCGCTCACGAACGGCGGTCGCATCGTGGTCGCGGTTCCGCTGATGCTCGTGGGCATCGGCCTCCTCGGCTACGTCCTTTCGCTCTCCGCGAGCGCGCTCGTGCAATCGAAGACCAAGGAACTTCACGGCATGACCGATCATCGCCTCTCGCATCACCTCGTCATCTTCAACTTCCCGGGCATCGCGAAGCTCGAGCGCCTGCTCGACGAGCTCCACGGCGATCGCGAGTTCAGCTCCGGCCGGGACGTGCTCCTGGTCGACGAAGAGCTCGTCGAGCTCCCGGCCGAGCTCGCCCGCCGCGGCGTGCTCTTCACGCGCGGCAACCCGGCCCGCGAGGAGACCCTGCAGCGCGCCGGCATCGACGCCGCCTCCCACGCCATCGTCCTCACCAAAAAGCCCGGCGACCCTCACTCCGACGACCTCAACGTCGCGATCACGCTCGCGCTCGAATCCAAGCGCCGGAAGCTCTTCACCGTCGTCGAGTGCGTCGACTATCAGACCGAGGAGCTGCTCCGGAAAGCCGGCTGCGATCGGGTCGTCTGCACCTCGCGCTTCGACGCCCACTTCCTCAGTCATGAGTTGCTCTCGCCCGGCGTGCAGGAGGTCGTCGCCGAGCTCACGAGCAACCAGCGGGGCCAGCGCGTGCACGTGACGCCCTTCTCGGGCACGGACTCCCGGCCCTTCTCCCGCCTCGTGGAAGAAACGCGCAGGAGCGGTCACCTCGCGCTCGGCGTGCAGCGGAACGGCGTGACGCACATCAACGTGAGCGAGGATTTCGTGGTCGAGCCCGGCGATCGCCTGATCACCATCGGCAATCAGCGCCTGGGGAGCTGAGGCGCGGGCTCGCGCTCCGGAGCGCGCCGGCGTCGCCGGCGCTAACGCGCCTTACGCTGCCAGCCGGCGCGACCTTCGATGATGCCGCCATCGGCGCTCAGCGCGACGACCATTCCGGCGTCCGCCATGATGCTGATGAGCGGGGCCGTCCAGGCCGTGTCCGACCAGACCGAGCGCCACTGCTGGTCGCGCTGTGGATCCCGCACCCAGAGCCGGCCGAGGCTCGCCACCCACTCCCGATCGAGCACGTCCATCGCGCCCGCCGTGAGATCGGGCTCGCCCTCCGCCACCGTGCTCGTCGCTTTCATCTGCTCGATGCGCAGGGCGACGCCGTGGCTGCCGACGACCAGGCCCAGGCTGCGCTCGGGCTCGGTGGCGCCGCCGACGAAGGCGCGCGTGCGCGGTGCCATGAGAAACTCCACTTGCCAGTCGAGCGGCGTGTAGACGGCCGCAAAGCCGCCGCCGGAAGCGAGCCGCCCGCACACGAGCCAGCGCGTGTCCTCCAGCCGAAGCAGCGTGGAGACGAACGAAACACCTTCGAGCGGGACCGGCCGGGTCCAGCGCCGCGCCGCCATGCCGTAGAGCAGCGGCGGACCGCCGGGTCTCTGCGTGACGGCGGCGAGCAGGTCGTCCATCCTGCCGCTCGCGTGCAAAAAGCGCAGGTCTGGCTGCGGCGCGCGATGCACCTCGCGCACGCCGTCCGTCGCATAGACCGCGAGCGTTCCCGGACCGCCCACGAGCCAGCCACCCGCCTCGTAGCGCCGCACGAAGCTCATCTCGCCCGGCAGATTGCTCGCGATCTCCCGCGCATCCGCCCAGGAGTGGCCGTCCCAAAAGGCGGGCCCGCTCGGGGTCAGGGTGAGGCAGTGACCGTCGACGTCCCACGCGGCGGAGAGCACCGTGCGATCGCCGCCGGGCGGATGCCGCACCGTCCATTGCCAGCCCGTCGTGTCGCCGGGCGAGGCGAGGTTC
>DASXWF010000044.1:0-5403 GCA_036503835.1 Polyangiaceae bacterium
GCCCGCCCGCGCGATCACGCGCTCGACGCGCGGCGCTTCGTCCTCCGGCGCCTCGCCGAGCCAGGCGAGGAGCGCGGGCAGGTCCGCCGCGCTCGGCGTGAAACCGGGGTCGGCGAGCAAGTCCCGCACGGATGACAGCGAGTCGGACATGGTATGAGCGGGCCGTGACGTACCGCCCGCTCGTGCCCTGGCAAGTCCTCGCAAGAAAGACGTTGATTTCCAAGCACTGGCTCGCCGTGCACGAGGAGCGGGTGAAGCTCGCCAACGGCCAGGAGATCGGGGAGTTTCACCTGATCGAGGCCCCGAGCTGGTCGGCCGTGCTCTCGGTCACCGAGGACGACCAGGTGGTCCTGGTTCGCCAGTACCGGCACGGCATCCGCGGGGAGTCGCTGGAGCTCCCGGCGGGCGTGCTGGAGGCCGGGGAGAGTGCGCTCGAAGCCGCGCGCCGGGAGCTCCGCGAGGAGACCGGATACACGTCCGCGCGCTGGACGCCCATCGCCACGTTCGCGACCGAACCTTCGCGCCACACCGTGCGCGCGCATTTTTTCTGCGCGCTCGGGGCCCGCGCCTCGGAGGCACGGAGTGAGGACGCCACCGAAGACATCGAGGTCGTGCTCGTCCCGCGCTCGGAGCTCTTCGGACTCGTGGAAAGCGGCCGTATCGCCCACGGCGTCCACGTCGGAGCGATTCTGCTCGCTGAACGCCGCGGCTTGCTGGCCGGCTCCTGAGCGCTCCTGACCTCCCCGGCCCCATCGCCTTGGACGAGCCGCGGTACGGGGGTAATCTCGACCCATTAATCGAAGGGCGAACGCGGCCGTAGCCTGAAAGGGCCGCCACGTTTCGCCGCGGCTCGGGAAGGACCCCCATGAGCTCTCAGGAAACCGCAGCGCGCCCGTCGCGACCGCCTGCTCAGCCGCTGGTGTTCATGCGCTTCAGGCCGGTCTGGGCCTACATCGACGGCATTCGCGAGTTCTGCCGCTTCTTCTGCGCGACGACGTTCTCCGGCGACGTGGCCGAGCGCGCGTCGGTCGTCGTCCAGGAGACGCTCGAGAACGCCGTGAAGTACTCGACCGAAGGCGAGAACAGCGAGCTCGAGCTGATGATCGAGAGCCGCGGCAGCGAGATCGAATTCTCGGTCTCGAGCCTCCCGGATCCGACGCACCTCGGCGGCCTGCGCGACGAGCTCACGAGCATGGAGTCGCAGACGCCCGAAGAAGCGTACGTGGCGGCCTTCATCCGCGCCGCCTCCTCGCCGGAATCGGTGTCGCGCATCGGCCTCGCGCGCATCCGCCACGAAGGGCGCGCCGAAATCACGCTGAAGGAAGAGTCCGGGGGACGCGTGCGCATCACCGCCACGAGCACCCTATGAGCAAGCTCGAGAACGTGAAGCTCCCGGTCGTTCCCGGCGTGACGGCGAGCCTCGGTCCGGGGCCGCGCCTCGGCCTGTCCGGCACGATCAGCACGCGCGAACCCGACAAGCACCTCGGCATCTTCTTTCGCGAGCTGCACGAAGCGGCGCTCGCCGACGCGCTGACGGAGATCACCGTGGATGTGCGCGCCCTCACGTTCGTCAATTCGTCGGGCATCCGCCTGTTCATCGAGTGGGCCTCGCGCGCGAGCGGTCAAGCCGGCCGCCGCTATCGGCTGCGCTTCCTGCGCAATCCGGCCGTGACCTGGCAGCGCGTGAGCTTCTCCGCGATCAAGAACATCGCCGGGGAAGAAATCGTGATCGAAGACGGTTGAACGGACAGCGCGGGTTTCGCGCTCGATGTCCGACCGCGTTTCGTCGCGCTATTTCGTCTGCACGGTAACGCGTCGCGCACCCCAGCCCACCTCGAGCGCGCGACATTGCTGTCGCGGTGCGCTGAAAGGTGTACGCGTTGCGTGACCGGGCGGCGTGGATAAATTTGAAGTACGTCGCCGGAGCTCCGTGCTCGGCGCGTAGAAAAGAAGAGGAACCCATGTCCGTCCCGCTTTCGTTGCCTGCCGGCAGACTCCAGCGCGACCTCCCGACGGCGCTTCTGGCACAGTTCGCAGTGGCGAGCGGCCAGTGCCGGAGCACGCGGGACGGGGCGCTGGTGCTGAAGACGGGGCGATTCACGGGTCGCGCGCCGCAGGATCGCTACGTGGTGGAGGACGAGCACACGCGGACGCGCGTGGAGTGGGGCGCGCGAAACCTCGGAATTTCGCAGGCGCGCTACCAGGCGCTCAAGCAACACCTCGCGGCCCACCTCGCGCAGAACGAGGTGTTCGAGGTGAGCGCCCACGCGGGCGGTCCCGAAGGCATGCCGCTCACGGTGTTCACCACCTCACCCGCGCATGCGCTGTTCTCGCGTCACCTGTTCCAGTCGCCGCGCCCGAAGTCGCACGGCGCTCCCGGCCTCACGCTGCTGCACGCGCCCGAATGCCTGGCGGTGCCCGAGCGTCACGGCACGCGCTCGGAGACCTTCATCGTGCTGTGCCCGACCGAGCGGCTGATCCTGATCGGCGGCACCGGGTACGCCGGCGAGATCAAGAAGTCCGTGTTCTCGGTCCTGAACTACCTCTTGCCGGAGCGGAACATCCTGCCGATGCACGCCGCGGTCAACGTCGGTGAAGCCGGCGACAGCGCCGTGTTCTTCGGTCTCTCGGGCACGGGCAAGACCACGCTCTCGGCCGACGCGGAGCGCTTCCTCGTGGGCGACGACGAACACGGCTGGTCCGACGCCGGGCTCTTCAACCTCGAAGGCGGCTGCTACGCGAAGACCGTCGATCTCAGCGCCGAGCACGAACCGGAGATCTGGCGCGCGGTGCATCGCGAAGGCGTGTTGCTCGAGAACGTGGCGCTCGACCCCGTGACGCGGGACGTCGATTTTCACGATCGCTCGCTCACCGAGAATACGCGCGCGGCGTATCCGCTTTCGAACCTCGCGCGCGTGACCGCGGCCGAGGTGGTTCCGGCCCCGCGCAACGTGATCTTCCTCACCGCGGACGCCTTCGGTGTGTTGCCGCCCCTCGCGCGGCTCTCGCTCGACCAGACCGTCTACTACTTCTTGAGCGGCTACACGGCGAAGCTCGCGGGTACGGAGCTCAACCAGCTGAGCCCGCAGCCGACCTTCAGCACCTGCTTCGGCTCTCCGTTCATGCCGCGGCCGGCGGTCGAGTACGCGGCGCTCCTGCGCGAGCGCGTCCTCGCCGCGGGCGCGCAGGTCTGGCTCGTGAACACGGGCTGGATCGGGGGGCCCTACGGCGAAGGGCGGCGCATGCCGATCGCGGACACGCGGCGGATCGTGCGCGCGATCCTGAACGGCGAGCTCGTCGAGACGCCGTGCAACACGGACCCGTGGTTCGGTCTGCACGTGCCGCGCGCCGTGCCGGGCGTCGCACCGGCGTTGCTCGACGTGCGCGCGAGCTGGCGCGATCCGGCTCGCTACGACGAGCAGGCGCTGAAGCTTTCGCGCCGCTTCGACGAGAACTTCGCGACCTACCGCGGTAGCGTCTCGGAAGCGGTCGTCAATGCCGGGCCGTTCCCGGTCGAAGCCGGGCCGCTCCCGATCGAAGCGGTCAAGCTCTTCCGCTGAGGCTCGCGAGCACGCGCGCGAGGTCGGGCGGCAGGGGCGCTTTCAGCGCGACGGGCTGCCCTTGCTCGCTGAAGCCGAGCGCCGTGACGTGCAAGAATGCGCGATCCAGGCCGTGGCGGTGCTCGAAGTGAGCGTTCGAGCGCGGATCGCCGTGCCGGGCGTCGCCGAGCACGGGATGGCCAAAGGCTGCGAGCCGCTCGAAAACCGCCTCTTCGCAGGCGGCATCCGAAAACAGCGCGATCAGCGAATGACCGCCCACGACCTCGCGGCGCTCGTACCGAACCCGGGGCGGCCGCTCCGCGGCGCGCGCGGGTGATGGTGGGAACGAGCCGTGCGCGCGGATCACGCCGCGGACCAGCGCGAGGTACTCGAAGCGCGGCGCATCGGGCAGCGCGGCGGCGCCGGGCTCGTGAGGAACGAACGCGAGGCCGCTGGCGCCTTCCGGTTCTGCGTGCGCCCGGCGCTCGATGACGCGGAACGCCGCGCTTTCGTGGCGTACCTCCGGCGCCGGGCGCGGGCCCCGACGAAACAGCGCCAGCGTCTCGACCGCATCGGACAGAGGAATCATGTCGATCGGCAGAGCGCGCTCGAGCACGTAACCGAGATGAGCGAGGTGCGCGGCGTCGCGGGCGAGCGTGCGGGGTTCGCAGGACACGTACAGAACGAGCTTGGGCGAAAGCGCGGCGATCCCGCGTCGCACGCTCGGCGCAACGCCGCGCCGCGGCGGGTTCGCGATCACGGCGTCGAACCCCCGCCGCGCGGCCGTGAGCTCCTGCAAGGCAACTGCGGCGTCACCCGCCAGCGCCGAAAGCTCGATCCCCTGTTCGGCGGCGGCGCGCCGAGCCAGCTCCACCGCGGGCGAAAAGCTTTCCACCAGCGTGAGCTCCGCTCCCGCGCGCGCGAGGCGCAGGGCGAGCGCTCCGGAGCCCGCGTAGAGCTCGAGCACGCGCACTCCTGCAAGAGCCCGGTCACCGCCGCCGTTTCCTTCGGCGCCGCCGAGAAGCGCGTGTTCGATGGCGCGGTGGAGCGCGCTCGCCTGCGCCGGATGAGCTTGCGTGAACGCGCCTGGACTCGCGTAGTGAAAGGGCGCGCCCGGTTCCAGCGTGTGCCGGAGTTCTGCAGGCCCCGAAAGCACCTCCGGAGCGCTGCCGAGCACGCGCGGATCGTCTTGCTCGCGCCGGCTGATCGCGACCGTGGCGATCGCGGGGTTGGCCTTCGCAGCCACGCGCGCGACGCGCTGCCGTTCGCCCGCGCCGGCGTGTTCCGGAAGCGCGAGCGTCACGAGCACCCCCTCGTCCGTCGTGCGAAGATCGACGGAGGTTACGCCCCCGAGCTCGCCGAGCACCGCGCGTAACGAGGCAGCGACCGCCCGCAGCTCCGGCCGCATCACGACACAGCCCGGCACGTCGACCACGCGGTGCGACCCGCGTTCGAAAAGCCCCAGCGCTCCGCCGCTGGCGACGAGCTTCGCGCGGACACGGTAGGTTGCCGCTTCTGCTGCCGGCAGCGTGGCCGAGACTTCGACGCTCGAGAGCTCCGGGTAAGCGACGAGCGCCCGCCTCACGGACTCGCGTTTGAGTTCGAGCTGGTTCGCGTAGGGGCGGGAGAGAAGCGCGCAGCCGGGGCAGCGAGCGGCGTGGGGACAGTCCACGCAGAGCTCGTATCACGCGGCGGGGGATCTTCGAGAGAGCTTCGGGGGCCGTAAAACCTCAGAGTGCGGTCCGGCGCCCGTTCAGAGGCAGGCGTGCAGTCGGAGGTTCAGATCCTCCCCGCGCAACTACTCGTGGACAACGCCCTCCAGCTTCGAGCTCGGAGGGCGTTGCTGCATCTGCCGTCAGGAGCG
>DASXWF010000045.1:0-3901 GCA_036503835.1 Polyangiaceae bacterium
GCGGTCCGGATCGCCGGCGAGCTCGCCCGGCAGCGCGAGGGTTTCGGCGAGGACTTCGCGGCGCGCCGGAGTGAGCGCGAGCTTCGCGGCGCGCGCTACCTCGTCCGAGAGCCGCACCCGGCGCAGCAGTTCGCCGTGCTCGGCGTGATGAGGCCGGGCCTCGTGCCCGTGGCCGGCTTTCTCGCCCTGCTCGGCGTGCTCGGCGTGCTCACCGTGCTCTGCGTGCGGCTCGGGTGGCCGCGGGCGATCGCACCCGGCAACGCCCAGCGCCAGGCCCAGCCACACTCCCCTGTTTCCAACGTCGAACGCCGTCCGCGCGACGGCGCGCCCATTCCTTCTGAAAGTCACGCTGACACCTCCGCGCCGCGCGCTACGCGCGGCCGCGTTCACTCGCCGCACGCGCGAAAGCGGGGCGGCTACTTCTGGGTTCAGCAGGCGTGTACAGCGACGGCGGAACCGTGCTCGGCCTGCTCACGAAGCTCAGACAGCGCGGAACGGGGTTCGGGGCGGCCGGTACACCGACGACGGCTCGGGACCGGGCGGCGCGCGATTCGCTGCCAGGCCGAGCCAGGCATCGAGCGGCGGGGGTTCCACCGCGAACGGAAGCGGCTGGCCGTTCGCAGCGACGGAGGGCACGCGGTTCGCGCAGTGGCAGCTCGGACAGCCGGGCGGACAGTCGTCGCAGGCGCCGTCGGCCGGGCACTGCTCGTGCTCTTCGGCCGAGCTCGACATGCTTTCGATCAGGTCGGCAGCAGCATGGCCGATTCCGCCGAGCTGCAGTCCCAGCACCACTGCGAGCAGGCGCAGGAGCAGGAGGACGCTCGCAGCGAGCGGCACTCCACCGGGTTTCGGCGCGGTTACACGCGCGCGCAGCATCACGAGAAGACTACGCCGCCCGACGAGCAGCGGCAAACGAGTCGCGAAAGACCCCCGCGGCTTTGCTTGACCGTGCGAGAGCGCGTAGCTAGGTTCCGCCCGGCGGCCGGACCTGCTCCGGCGCCGCCGTCACCGTTCTCGGTACGGGCAGGGGACACGGCAAGGAACCCAAAAATGGCAACGAAGATTGGTATCAACGGATTCGGTCGTATCGGTCGCTGCGTGCTGCGCGCTCTCTACCAGCGCAAGGTGAGCGATCTGCAGGTGGTCGGGATCAATGATCTCACGGACACCAAGACCCTCGCGCATCTCTTGAAGTACGACTCGATCCACCGCGGGTTCACGGCAGCTTCCGTCGGCCACACGGAGAAATCGCTGGTGGTCGGCGGCACGGACATCGCCGTCAGCGCCGTCAAGGATCCGAAGGAGCTTCCCTGGAAGGCCGCGGGCGTGGACATCGTCCTCGAGTGCACCGGCCTCTTCACGGACAAGGAGAAGGCGAGCGCGCACATCACGGCCGGCGCCAAGAAGGTGATCATCAGCGCCCCCGCCAAGAACCACGACATCACCTTGGTGATGGGCGTGAACCACGAGCAGTACGACGGCTCGAAGCACAACATCGTATCGAACGGCTCGTGCACCACCAATTGTCTCGCGCCGGTCGCGAAGGTCATGCAGGACACGTTCGGCATCGTGCAGGGTCTGATGACGACCGTGCACTCGTACACCAACGATCAGAGCCTCCTGGATCTGCCGCACCGCAAGGGCGACCTGCGCCGCGCGCGCGCCGCGGCCGTCAGCATGATCCCGAGCACCACCGGCGCCGCCAAGGCGCTGAGCGAGGTGATTCCGTCGCTCAAGGGCAAGTTCGACGGCCTGGCCGTGCGCGTGCCGACCATCGACGTTTCGCTCGTCGATCTGACGCTCACCACCGAGAAGCCGGTCACGGTCGAGGCCATCAACGCCGCGATGAAGAAGGCGGCCGAGAGCTCCCCGCTCAAGGGCTTCCTCTACTACACGGACGAGGAGCTGGTCTCGAGCGACTTCATCGGTCACCCGGGCTCGAGCATCTTCGACGCGACCCAGACCAAGACCCTCGGCGACAAGTTCGCGAAGGTCTTCTCCTGGTACGACAATGAGTGGGGCTTCGCGAACCGCATGATCGACCTCGCGCTGCTCATGGCCCAAAAGGGCTGAGTCGCCTTCCCCACCACCTTAAGGAGGTAACCCAATGGGCATGCTCGACGGCATCCGCCTGATCGACGATCTCCCGCTCGAAGGCCGGCGCGTTTTCATCCGCGTCGACTTCAACGTTCCGCTCGACAAGAAGACCGGCAAGATCACCGACGACGAACGCATCGTCGCGTCCCTGCCGACCATCAAGAAGGCGATCGCCTCGGGGGCGCGGGTCATCCTCGCGTCCCACCTCGGTCGACCGAAGGGCGAGAAGAACCCGAAGTACAGCCTCGAGCCCGTGGCGGCGCGCCTGAGCGAGCTCATCGCGCAGGACGTGACGCTGCCCGACGACTGCATCGGCGACGCCGCCAAGAAGGTCGTCGGCGATCTGCGGAATGGTCAGGTGTGCCTGCTCGAGAACGTGCGCTTCCACGCGGCGGAGGAGAAGAACGACGAGGCGTTCGCGCGCGAGCTCGCGTCGCTCTGCGACACCTACGTGAACGACGCGTTCGGCTCCTCGCACCGGGCTCACGCTTCGGTGCACGGCGTCGCGCGCCTCACCCGCGACCGGGGCATGGGTTACCTCCTGCGCGACGAGATCCAGGCGCTCGATCGCGTGGCCGGCACGCCGGAGCGGCCGTTCGTGGCCATCCTCGGCGGCGCCAAGGTCACGGACAAGATCGCCGTGATCGAGGCGCTGCTCAGCAAGTGCGACGCGCTCTGCATCGGCGGCGCCATGGCGAACACGCTGCTCGCCGCGCAGGGAGCGGACGTGAAAAAGTCGCTGTTCGAGGCCGACTGGCTGGCGCGCGGGCGCACGCTGCTCGAGCAGGCGAAGAGCAAGGGCGTCGCGCTCGTGCTGCCGACGGACGTCGTGGTCGCGCCGTCCATCGAAGCGCAGAGCGGAACGCTCGTGGCGGCGAGTGCGATTCCCGACGACAACATGGCGCTCGACGTGGGTCCGGCGACCGTGAAGGCGTTCGCGGCACACATCGCCAAGGCGAAGACGGTGTTCTGGAACGGTCCGATGGGCCTGTTCGAGAACAAGGCCTTCGCGGCGGGCACGAACGGCATCGCCGAAGCGGTCGCGGCGGCCTCCGGCTTCACGGTCGTGGGCGGCGGCGACAGCGTCGCGGCGGTCAAGGCGGCCGGTCCGGCCGTGCTCGAGAAGATCGGCTTCATCTCGACGGGCGGCGGCGCCTCGCTCGAGCTCGTCGAGGGCAAGAAGCTCCCCGGCGTCGAGGCACTGAGAGCCTGACATGCGATCCTACGTCATCGCCGGAAACTGGAAGCTCAACAACGGCGGCAACGACGGCTGTGCGCTCGCCACGGCCGTCGCCGAGGCGACCAAGGGCATCACCAAGGCCAAGATCGTGGTGGCGCCGCCGCTCACGGTGCTCGCCGCCGTGAGCTCGGATCTCGACGGCAGCCACGTCGAGGTCGCCGCCCAGAACCTCTACCCCAAGGACAGCGGAGCGTTCACCGGTGAGGTGAGCGCGCCGATGCTGGTCGCCGCGGGCGCGAAGTGGGTGATCCTCGGCCACAGCGAGCGCCGCCAGTACTTCGCCGAAACCGACGAGTTCGTGCGCGAGAAGGTGGCCGCGGCTCTCAAGGCCGGGCTCCGCCCGATCGCGTGCATCGGCGAGACGCTCGCGGAGCGCGAGGCCGGGAAGACGCTCGAGGTGGTGTTCCGGCAGCTCGATCCGATCGCGGCCGAGCTCAGGGCGCGACCGGGCTTCGGCGTGATCGCGTACGAGCCGGTCTGGGCCATCGGGACCGGCAAGGTCGCGACGGTGGAGCAGGCTCAGGAGGTGCACGCGGCGATCCGCAAGCGCCTGAACGAGCTCTC
>DASXWF010000046.1:0-3117 GCA_036503835.1 Polyangiaceae bacterium
GCCGTTGCAGGATGCGAAGTTTCCGTCGGAGAAGACTTCACAGCTGCTGTTCGCGCCGCAGATGGGGCACGGCTCTGCCGCGGATACCCTGATCCATTCGGCGTCGTTCGCTTTGACGGGGTGGATGCGTGTCATTGGTGCCCGCCACGTTGCAGTTGCCGTGCCACTGCTCGCGGCGAGGTTTCCTGCAGTTTCCTTGCCAGACCGCGGGTTCCACCGGTGCGATTCGTCACAGGGGGGCGTCCCGCCCCGAAGCGCCTGGCTGCAAAGGAACGCCTGGGCTGGCATCCGGCTTGCTCTCCTTAATGTCATGGAGACCACGCCTTCGATCTGGATGGAAACTACGGCGGGGCCCGCCTATCCCGTGCTTGCGCAGGACGTGCGCGTGGACGTTGCGATCGTCGGGGCCGGAATTACGGGGACTACTTGCGCGCTGTTGCTCAAGGAGGCGGGCAAGCGCGTGGCGCTGATCGATGCGCGTCGCGTCGCGAGCGGCGTGTCGGGATCGACGACCGGCCACCTCAGCCAGGCCCTCGACACGCGCTACCACTGGCTCGAATCCAAGTTCGGGCGTGACGCGACACGGCTCGTCGCGGCGTCGACACGCCGCGCGATCGATCACATCGCCGCGAACGCGCTCGGGCGGAACGTCAACTGCGCCTTCGAGTATCTCCCCGGTTATCTCTTCGCCGAGCGCCCGTCCGAAGAGGACGAGCTCGAGAAGGAATTCGCCGCCTGCGAACGCGCCGGGCTCAAGGTCACGCGCGGTATGGCGCCGCTTCCATTTCCCACCAAGGGCGCGCTGATTTTCCCCGAACAGGCGCAGTTTCATCCCCGCGCGTACCTCTTGCCGCTGATCGAGCGCATCCCCGGCGCCGGATCACACGTGTTCGAGGGCACGCGCGCCATCGCGATCGACGACGCCGAACCTTGCACCATCCATACGTCGGTGGGTCCCGTCGTCACTGCCGACCACGTCGTCCTCGCCACGCACGCGCCGCTCAGCAACAGCATTCTCGTGGAGACGCAGGTCTCGCACTACCGTTCGTACGCGGCGGCGTTCTCCGCTCGCCAGGTTCCGTACGGTCTGTTCTGGGACCTCGCCGACCCGTATCACTACGTGCGCGCGCATCGCTTCGGCGAAGAGTTCATGCTGATCGTCGGCGGCGAGGACCACAAGATTGGCCAGCAGCTCGATACGCGCCTCGCCTTCGAGCGCCTGGCGGGCTACGCGAGTCGCTTCTCCGCGGAAGGCATCGGAACGCGCTGGTCCGCGGACGTGATCGAGCCCGCCGACGGACTGCCGCTCATCGGCGCGGACGCCGGTTCGGAGCGCGTCTTCGTCGCGAGCGGTTTCTCCGGCGACGGCCTCGTGCTGGGCACGCTCGCCGGCATGATCCTGAGCGAGCTCTGTCTCAAAAAGTCCAATCCTTACGCGGGTCTCTATTCACCGGGGCGGACCAAGCCGCTCAGCCGTCTCGGCTCGTATCTCGCGGAGAACGTCGAGTTCCCACTGCACCTCTTGAGCGATCGGCTCCGCGGCACCGAATCGCCCGACCTGCGGACGCTGCGCCCGGGGGAAGGCCGTATCGTGCGCCACGAGGGCCAGCGCGTCGCCGTGGCGCGGGACGCGCGCGGAAAGCTCCACGCCGTCTCGGCCGTGTGCTCGCATCTCGGCTGCCAGGTGAGCTTCAATAGCGCGGAGGAAAGTTGGGACTGCCCCTGCCACGGCTCGCGTTTCGATCTAGAAGGGACCGTATTGAACGGTCCCGCGACGCGCGCCCTCACGCGTCACTACCTGCCCGAGCGGCCGCCGGAGAAGCCGTCGTCGTGAGCGAGCGGTGAGCACTCGTTTTCGGGAGCTCTACGCGCTCGCGCGGCGTGTGATCGACCTCGCGGACGAGCACGACGCCGACCTCGCGGCGGCCGGGCTCGCCTTCTACGGACTGCTCGGCTTCTTCCCGGCGTTGCTCGCGATCGTCTCGATTTACGGGCTGGTCGCGGATCCGGCGAGCGTTCAGGCGGTGCTGGTGTCCCTGACGCGCCCGCTGCCCGCAAGCGCCCGCGAGATCGTGCAGGTGGGCCTCGCGGGCTTCGTGTTGCGTTCGTCGGAAAGTCTCGGCTTCAGCGTGGGGCTCGGCCTGCTCGCGGTGCTGTGGAGCGCGTCGTCCGCCATGAGCGTGCTGGTGCGCGCGATCAACAAGGCGTACGGGATCCGCGAGCGGCGCAGCTTCTTCGCGCGCCGCGCGCTCGCCGTTCTCTTCACCGTCACCGGTGTGCTCGGAGTCGCCATCGTCGTACCGGTCGTCACGGTGCTGCCCAAACTGCTGCATTTCTTGCGAGCGGATACGCTGACCGTCGTCTTGCCGTGGGTCGTGCTGGCGCTCGGCGCGTTCCTCACGGTGCTCGGGCTCTTGCGCTTCGCGCCGTATCGGCGTGCGCCGAGGCTCCGTGGACTCGTCCCGGGGGCGCTCGCGACGAGCCTCGCCTGGCTCGCCGTCAGCGCCGGGTTCTCGCTCTACGTGCGTTACGTCGCGCGTTTCAGCTCCACCTACGGAGCGCTCGAGGGCGTGATCGCGCTCGAGTTCTGGCTCTACGTTTCGGCCCTGGTGCTGCTCTACGGCAGCGAGCTCTCCGCCGAGCTCGAGCGCTGCGGACGCGGAGGTGCGGTTCCGGAGCCGTAGCTCCTGCGCGAGACCGCCCGTCGCGCCGGGGCAGATGATCCCGCGGAAGCGCCTCCAAACCGGCGGCCGGCCGAACATCGCTGGCATTGCTCTTGCGAGGCAAGAACCACAGGCGATGAGAAAGCTCTGGGCAGCGCGCGCGATCGTCTCGGTACTCGGGCTCACATTACTCATTGCTCCCGCTCGCGCGGAAGACACACGTCCCGAAACCTCCGATCGCGCCGCCAAGAGCAGCCGTCCGAAGCGCTCCCTCTTGCACACCGGCGCCGTCACGCTCGGAATCTCCTACACGCCGGCGCTGGTCGTGGGAGCCACGAGTCCGCTTCCGGAGGACCGCGTACTTCTCGCGCCCGTGGCGGGGCCGTGGCTCGATCTTGCCAATCGGGACTGTCGCGACTGTTCCAACGAGCGCGCCAACCAGCTCCTGCTGCTG
>DASXWF010000047.1:0-2222 GCA_036503835.1 Polyangiaceae bacterium
GAGCGCGCACCGTGTCCCAGGCCTTGGTGTACGTGGCGGCGTTGCCGCGCGAGGTGCGACCGAGCGGCAGCTGATCGACGAGCGTGACGCTCTTCAGCGCCTCGGCGCCCTCGAGCGCGTCGTGCTCGCCGGGCAGCTCGCCGTCGAGATCGCCGAGCTTTCGGGCCAGCGCCCGGTAGAGCACGTCCACGGCGAGCGTGCTCTTGCCCGAACCGCTCGGTCCGGTGACCGCGCACAGCACGCCGAGCGGCACGCGCGCCCTGACGTTCCCGAGATTGTTCGCGCGCACCCCGCGGAGCTCGAGAAATCCGCGCGGCGCCCGCGGCGCGCGCTCCGCGAAACGAGCGCCGCGCAAGGCCCGCCCGGTCGCGCCGTCGTCGCCGCGGAGGTCCGCGGGCGGCGCGTCCCGCACGATGCGTCCACCCTCGGCGCCGGCGCCCGGCCCGAGCTCGATCACGCGATCGGCCGCTTCGAGCAGGCTCGGATCGTGCTCCACGACGAGCACCACGTTGTCGCGCTCCGCGAGCTCGCGCAGCATCGTGTTCAGCGGCGGCACGTCGCTCGGATGCAAGCCGACGGTCGGCTCGTCGAGCACGAACAGGGCGCTCTCGAGCGACGTACCGAGCGCGGCCGTGAGCGTCACGCGCTGCGCCTCGCCGCCGGAGAGCGTGCGTGCCTGGCGATCGAGCGTCAGGTAGCCGAGCCCCACGCGTTCCAGATAGCCGAGGCGGCTCTCGAGCTCGCGCCGCGCGATCTCACCCTGCCCCGTCTGCGTGCGAAGCTCGGAGATCAGCTTTCGCGCGGCCCGGATCTCGAGCGCGTGCCACTCGGCGAGGTGGCGGCCGCCCACGCGGTACGCGAGCGCCGTCGGGTTCAGGCGCGCTCCGCTGCACACCCGGCACGGATCGTACGAACGGTAGCGCGACAAGAGCACGCGCACGTGGAGCTTGTAGGCCTTGCCCTCGAGCCATTTGAACCAGCCGAGCACTCCCGGAAACTTGCCCGCATGCCAGCTGCCGTCGCCGTTCAAGACCACGTCCCGCTGGCGCTCCGAGAGCTTCCCCCAGGGCACGTCCGTCGGAACCTTGTGGCGCGCGCACAGCTTCAGGAGCTCGGCGCGCTCCCATTTCGTCGAGGCGCCGCGCCAGGGACGGATCGCGCCCTTGGCGAGCGACTTCGATTCGTCCGGAATCACCTTCGGCACGTCGATGCCGAGCGTGCGCCCGAACCCCCGGCACTCCGGGCACGCCCCGATCGCCGACTCGTACGAGAACAGCCCCGCGCGCGGCGCCTCGAGCGCCGAGCCGCACATCGGACAGCCGAAGCCGCGCCGGATCGGGAGCGGCAGCTCGGTCCCGTGCACCCGCACGAGCCCCGCGGCGCGCGCCCAGCCCGCCTCGATCCCCTGCGCGAGCCGTTCCGCCTCGCGCCCCGGCACCAGCCGGTCGAGCACCACCTCGAGCTCGCCGCCGAAGCTGAGCGCCTTCGACGGTGACAGCGCGTCCAGGTCCAGCGTCTCGCCGTGCTGATACACGCGCCGGTAGCCGTCCTTGATCAAGGTCTCGCGCACCTCGAGGTAGCTCTCCCGGTCCTCGACCCGCACCCCGTACGTCAGCACCGCGCGGGTGGCGCCGAACGCCCGCGCCACCCGCTCCGCCGCTCCCTGGGGATCGAGCCAGGCCGCCTCCTCACCGTGCTCCCGGCAAACCGGCCGCGCCTCGCGCAGGAACAGCGCCGACAGGTACGGCTCGATGTCCGCCATCGTCGCGACCGTCGAACGCGAGCTCTTGACCGGGGCGCGGCGATCCACCGCGATCCCGGCCGGAACCGGCTCCAGCTTGCGCATCGGCGGCCGCTCGAGCCGCTCCAAAAACTGGCGCGCGTAGGGGCTGAAGCTCTCGACGAAGCGCCGCTGCCCCTCGGCATACAGCGTATCGATGGCGAGGCTGCTCTTGCCGGATCCCGACACTCCGGCAATGGCGACCACCTGACCCGGCACGAGCTCCAGGTCGACGGCTTGCAGGTTGTGGGTCTCTGCCCCTTCGAGGACGGTTCGGAGCACGGGGGACCGGAACCTTGCGCCAGACGGCGGAGAGCGCAAGTGCCCGTCCACGCAGCGCTCGCTTCGAGCACTCCATCACCCGGCAGGGCGAGCCTGTGGCTCAGGGGCGCATCCAGGCGCTCCCCGCCTGGATGTAGAACGCCGTCGCATCCCTGCTGAA
>DASXWF010000048.1:0-8268 GCA_036503835.1 Polyangiaceae bacterium
AGCTCGCGCAGATGCTCGCGCTCGGCGTAGCCCGACATGAAGAGGACCTTCAGATCGGGCTGGTTCGAACGAAGCTTGTCGGCAAGCTCCATTCCGGTGACGCGCGGCATGACGAGGTCGGTCACGAGGAGCTCGATGCTGCCGTCGTGGCCGGCCGCGATCTCGAGCGCCTGCTCGCCGTCGCGAGCCTCGAGCACGCGGTAGGCACCGATGCGGATGACGTCGACCAGCAGGCGCCGCACGTCGTCCTCGTCGTCGACGACGAGCACGGTTTCGACTTCGGGTAGGCGCAAGGTCGGTTCGACGCTCGGCGCGGGGACGACCGACGTGCTCTCGGGCGCGCGCGGCAGGTACACGGTGAACGTGGAGCCGCGTCCTTCGCGGCTCTCCACGCCGATGCTCCCGCCCGACTGCCGCACGATGCCGTCGACCGTGGCGAGGCCGAGCCCGGTGCCCTTGCCGATTTCCTTGGTCGTGAAGAACGGTTCGAAGATGTGCGGGCGCGCGGACTCGGGAATGCCGGAGCCGGTATCGCTGACGGAGAGCACGACGTACTCGCCAGGCGCGAGATCCGCGACCGGCGCTTCGGCCGTCACGACGGCGTCGGAGGTCTCGACCGTCACGCGCCCGCCGTTCGGCATCGCGTCGCGCGCGTTCAGCATCAGGTTCATGACCACCTGCTCGATTTGCCCGGGATCGGCGAGCATCGCGGATTTGGCCCCGAGCACGGTCGCGAGCTCGACCGTCTCGCCGATCAGGCGCTCGAGCATGCGCCGCATGCCGTCGACGATGGCGTTCAGATCGGTGGGCCGCGGACGCAAGACCTGTCGCCGGCTGTAGGCGAGCAGCTGCCGCGTCAGATCGGCCGCGCGCTGCGAGCTCGACAGCACGAGATCCGCGTGGCTCTCGAGGATGGGATTGCCGGAGGTACCGCGCTTCAAGAGCTCCGCGTAGCCCATGATCACGAGCAGGCGATTGTTGAAATCGTGCGCGACGCCGCCGACCAGACGTCCGATCGCCTCGAGCTTCTGCGATTGCTGCAGGCGCGCCTCGAGATCCTCGCGCGTCGCCGCGGAGGCGCGGCGCTCTTGCGTGTCGAAGAGCTGAATCACGGCGGTGCGCATGCGCCCGCGCCCGTCGCGGATCACCGTGGCCTTGAGCTCGGCCCAGCGCGACGACCCGTCCTTCAAGATCATGCGCTTTTCGAGGGCGTAGCCGTCCGTCTCACCGTCGGCGACGCGCTGCAGGACGCGCCGCTCGGCTTCGAAATCCTCCGGGTGCGTCGTGTTGACCCAGAACTGGTAGGGGTCGGAGCCGAGGATCTCCTCGCGCGTGTAGCCGAAAAAGTCCGCGTACGCGCGATTGACCTCCAGAAATTTCCCGAACTCGAACGACGTCACGAGCATCGGCACGCTGGCGTTCTGCAGCGTCGCGCGGAAGAGCTCGACTTCCTGCGCGAGCTCGCTCCTCAAGCGCGCGTTCTCCGCGCGCAGCGCCTCGAGCTGGGCCGAAAGCAGCTCCGAATCCTCGGCCATTCGGCCGTACGCTACCGCAGCCCGGGGCTTACAGACAGGGGTTCAGCGGGTCATCGGGATTTCCCGTGCACGGTCGTCGTTCGCGCGGCCCCGGACGCGCCGGCTGCCGCGCCGGGCGAGCGGGCGGCGTTCGCTCGTGCGCGCTCGGAGCCGCCGGCGCGCTCGTCGGCTTCACGTCTTCGAGCGCGCGCTGGAGCAACCGAGCGCGTCGCTCCGATTCTTCCAAGAGCTTCCGAACGTGACCCGTCCGCTCGCGCTCGCTAGCGAGCGCCCCGTCGAAGCTCGCCTGCAGGCGCACGCGCTCCGGTCTCCGCACCCCGAGCTCGAGCGCGAGCGCTCCCCCCGCGACGAGCACCACCACGAGGCACGCCGCCCCCAGAGCGCCCTTCAGCGCGCGAGCTCGCTGCGTCGCCCGCGCCGCCTCCAAGCGCAGCGCGTGCTCGCTCTTGCGAACGTCGAGCTCGATCTCGCTGCGGAGCTTCGCCTCCGCGGTCACGCGCTCGATCTCCCCGCGCCGGATCCCCTCGAGGCGCGCCTCCTGCTCGCGCAAGAGCTCCTGTTCGCGCGCCGCTCTGGCGTGTGCCTCGGCTGCGCACCGCGCCTGCTCTTCCGCGCTTCGCGCCGCTTCGACGGCTTTTCGCTGCTCGGCTTCCGCGCGCGCTCGTTCCGCCCGCCGGCGTTCGTTTTCGACGCGTTCACGCTCCTCGGCGAGCAGTGAATCGAGGGAGAAAAGCAGAGAGGATTCGCGGAGCTCGGCCAATGGAGTGCTCGTAGTTTCGAGCGCTCGTCACGCCGGTCGGAAGGAGCGGGCGGAGAGCGTCGCTTTCCTCGATTCGACTCCGAGCGCGCTGCGCGGCTTGGGTCGAAGCGGATGACGTGGGTCCATCCTGACCCGGGGCAGGGGCAAAATTGGGTATTTCCATCTGCCGCGACTTTTGGCATTTGGTGGGGCAGGCAGCGCGCCATGCGTTCGATGCTGGAGGCCTCCGAAAGTCCGACGACGCTCGACGCGCCGGCATCGGATCTGCGAGTCAGCGCTCGCCGCGCCCGGCGCGCCCGCTCGCGCAGCATTCGCCTGCTCCGCGTCACGCGGCGCGAAGCGGCGCTCGCCGGAGAGCGCGCGCTCGAGCTCGAAGCCGAAATCGAGCGGCCCCAGCGCCGCGACGAGTGCGCCGACGGACCGCGCCCGTGCCCGCACGTCTCCTGCCGCCACCACCTCTACCTCGACGTGAACCCCGCTACCGGCACGATCAAGCTCAACTTCCCCGATCTGGAAGTGTGGGAGCTCGGCGTCTCCTGTGCGCTCGACGTGGCCGACGCCGGAGGGACCGCGATCGAGGCCGTGAGCGAGCTCATGAACGTCACCCGCGAGCGCATCCGCCAGATCGAGACGCAGGCGCTCACGAAGCTCGCGACCATCTCCGACGCGCACGTCCTGCGCGACTTCGCCGATCGCTAGCGCTCAGCGGTCGCCGGAGCGCGCGGCAATTCTCAGAGCCAGCCCACGACCCAGTCGAGCGCGGGGCTCGCGACCGAGGGGAACACGCGCCAGGCCACGAGCAATCCCAACAGCTCGAACGCCGGAATCTCGCGCAGCCGAGCGTAGAAGCCGCCGGTCGCTCGCGGCGCCGCCCCTTCGAGCGCGGCCGCCCCGTCGAGCGGAGGCAGCGGAATCAGGTTGAACAGACCCAAAATCACGTTGAGCCCGAGCGTGAGCGAGAGCGCGCGGACCACGAAGCCGAGAGGGCTCTTGTGATCGTGCTCGTTCGGCAGCGCCACGAGATCGGCGAGCAGCCCGCTGCCCGTCGCCTGCAGCACGTCCGCGGCAATCAGCCCGCGCATCACCCCGAACGCCAGCAGAGCGAGCGTCAGGTTGGCTGCGGGACCCGCGAGCGACATCAGCGCGGCGCGCCTCGGGTACTGGCGTGCCCACTCCGGATTGAGCGGAACGCTCGCCCATCCGATCATCCACCCGCCGAGGAGGAACGAGATGATGGGGATCCCCACCATGCCCATGGGCGAACGCCGGATGTGCGGCAGCGGATCGAGGCTGACGTGCCCGTCGGCGTAGGCCGTATGATCTCCGCCGCGGTACGCGACCCAAGCGTGAGCGGCCTCATGGCAGGTCGTGCTGAAGACGAAGACGGGGTACCAGATGAAAAGGTCGGCGAGTTGCATGCGGGCGGATGAGGAAGCGGAGGCTCTCGACGCGAAGCTCGGCATCGCCTAGCATCGGTCACGTGATCCAGCGTCGTAGCGTGCTTTTCGGATTGGCGATGGGTCTCTTCGCGTGTGGGGGACCTGGCACCCGTCTTGTGACAGTTCGGGACGGGACGGGTAGTGGGAGCGTGGACTTCCAGGTGAAGAACCTGACAGACGTGGGCATCAATACCTTCCACCTGGCGAAAACCGAACGGGTGACCACCGCCGGGGGTCGGATCGATCCGAACACCCCCGAAGGCGAACAACTCTGGGGCCCCGATCTCCTCGGCGCGGCCATTCCCATCGGCAAAAGCCAACCCGTGGCCGTCTCGGGTCCCGGCCGCTGGGACGCTCGCGCAGTCGATCGCGACGGCCGCGAACAGCTCGTCACCGGCCTGAACCTCGCGGCCGGCGGCAAATACATCCTCGAACTCTACGAGGGTGGCTGGCGCGTCTACCAGTAATCGGCCCCGAGGCCGCCTAGCCAGCTGGCTGCCCCTGTCCCGCCCCGACCCTTCCCCTGCCCGACCGTCACCCTGTCCCGACTGCCCCTGACTTTGCCTCTTCCGCGGTCCCTATTCAGTCAAAAGTGAAATAATTCACCTCCACGACAGCCACCCCTGCCTTCCGGTCGCCTCGCACCGATCGTGTTGCAGTGCGCAGCTGACAAACCCATCGAGCCAAAACCAACGGATCGCCGATGCATCAATGCAACCAAGTTGCATGATGCATGCATACTACAAAAGTGATGCATGATCTGGTAGCCCACTACCCATGGGCTGGCTTCGAGACATCATGGTTGAGGCGGATCCGCCGGTGCGGAGCCTCGATCAGCTCGCGATCCAGTGCCTCAGCTTCGACAGGTGGCCTGATTCTGCACGCATGCAGCACAGGTCGCTCGGCGCCATCTTCGGAAAGCTGGACCGTGACGAGAACCTGGAGTGGTTGACCGGGCGTCCCGACGTCCAGAGCGCACTCGCTCACGTCCTGGGAGTGGAGCTCGATGCCATTCTAGTATCCCTGAAATCAAGCCGCGGCCGCAGGGTCGGTCGCTGGCTGGCCTGGGAGGCGATGCCCTTCGCGAGGGGCATGGACCTGGTCGAGGAGGATCTGTTTCCGGGTATCCCCCGAGAGGTGCTCCATCCCGGGTCCTGGCATCGCCTGATCTGGGTGGCACCGAACGGCAGCGGCCGCTCTCTGACCGGGAGCTGGCTGGAGGCGAGAGGGCTAGCCCGCCATACGCGCGCCGCCGAGCTCGACCTCGAGCTCGTGCCAGCCGGCCGGCCCCTCCTCCTGGAGCTCGGCGCGCGAGGTGGAGAGACGGGGAGCGAGAGGCGTAGAGGACAGGCCGACGGGTTCGGGCTCGGAACGGGAATTTGTTTGGCGGTGCCGGAGGAGATTCCCGGGGCGGAGGCGGATGGGTGGCGAGTCGTGCGGTCGCCTCCCATCGGTGAGCTGCTGGAGCCGCTCGTGCGATGGGCGAGAGATCGGCTCGCGGCTTCCTCGCGTGTGGAAGTGGCTGCGCTCGTGATGACGCTGCGGGGGGCGGTGGAGAGAGGTGTGGTCCAGAGCGCGGGGGACGTGCTCGGCCTGGTCGGACTGGTGGATACGCTCGGGTTCAATTCGTTCGAGCTGTCGGCGCTGCGTGCGCTCGCGCGCGAGTGGTTCAAGCGGCGCGTGGGCGAGCGGCTGGATCGCGACGCGCCCGGAACCGCATGGATGCGAAGGACGGGGTTCGATGCGCTCGTGGCTCTGTGCCGGCGCGTGGCCACCGATGCGGAAGAGTCTTTGTTTTATCCGCGGACGCTCGAAGAGTGGTCGGACTTGTTGCCGTCGGAGCTCCGCCACGGCGTGGATCTCGATTGGTTGAAGGTGGCGTTGCCGCGGGCGGATCCGAGCGTGCGAGTCACGGATCTCGAGCGCGCGTCGGAGAAGCTTCCCCCCGGAGCCTTCCGGATCTTGCGCGCGTTCGAGCGGCTCGGGCTGCTGGAACGCGACGGCGAAGATCTTCTGGCGCTACGACCGCACTGGTTGATACGGGCGGCGTTCGACGCGGCTCTCGAAGAGCTCGTCGCCGGGCCCGCGTTCGACTGGGGAGAGGCGTTGCTGTCGCCGAGCATGGCGCCGATCACCGCGGAGCGGTTGCTCGCGCGCGCGCGACTCGGCGGGATTCCACACGAGGAGCTCGTGGACCCGGATGCCGTCGGCGATCCCGCCTACGCCGCGGCGAGCGAGGGGGCACTGCGAGCGACCGGCGTGTCGGTGCTGCTCGGGACGGCGGTACCGAGCGAGTCGCTCGAGCCGCTCTGGGACGAGCAGCTGAGGATCGTGGTCGAGCTGCCGGGCGAGCTGGCGCTGCCTCGCGTCGACTGCGCGCTGCCACCCGGCGGCGAACGAGGCGCGTGGCTGTTCGATCGCGGCATCTGGTACCTCGCCGCGCTCGCCGTGAGCGAGGTGCTCGGCGCGCACGAGGGGCGCAAGCATCCGACGCTCAGGCCCTGGCAGACACGAGCGCCTTCGGCGCATCTGCCGGCGGTGCTCGACCGGATCGCCTCCGCGCTCGAACGCACAGTGACGCCGCGGGAGCTCGTGGGACCTGCGCTTTCGCTCGTCGGGAGGTTGCGCGGAGTGCTCGGGCCGCTCGGCGCCGGGGGAACGACACACCGGCTCGAGCGCGCGGCCCTGGTTGCGGACGAAGCCGCGCTGGGCGTGCTGAGCTGGGACAACTTGACGGTGTTGTTCGCGGACGAGCTCGGGCGTGTCGGTTTCAAAGAGGTGTTTCAGAGCCGAAAGCTGAGCGAGGCGGCGTTCGCGGCGGCCGTCTGGGATGCGTTCGCGGGCGCGGGAATGCCGCTGGAGAGCGCGTCGCTGTTGCTGTCGCCCGAGCTGTCGGGCGTGCTCTCGGTGGCACCGGAGGCGGCGCTGCTCCGCATCGCCCCGCTGCTCGGGAGTGCCGGCGAAGTTCGGCTTTCGGACCGGCAGTGGCAGTTGCTGCTCGGCGACGCGGGCGCGAGCGGCGAGGTAGGGCTGTTCAGGGCCGTCCCGGCTGCTCTGCTGCCGTCGGCGCTGGCATCCGCCGCCCGCTCGGGCCGGCCGGAAGCGATGGCCGAGCTCTGGGGTCGCTTCCCGGAACAGCTCTCCGCGCAAGTGGTGGCGCTACTCGAGACCGAGACGCAGGACCCGCTACTTTCGGCGCTGCTCGCGCAGGCTCCTCCCGAGATGACACCTCGCCTGCTCGCGGCACTCGACGACGTGGAGGCGCTGCTCCGAGCGCCCGCCGCCAACCTGACGGCGCTGCGACGCTTCTTGCACACGCAAGTCGCCGAGCGCGCCCCGGGCTTTCGTGACACGTACGCTCTGCTCGACGAGATCGAGCGGCGCTGCGCGCCCCTCCGGCAGAGCTCTTTGTACTAGGGTTCGGAGATGCGCGTCGTGTGCTTGAGCGGAGGCTTCGGGCTCGACCACGTGAGGCTCGAAGAGCGGCCGGAACCCGTTCCGGGGCGCGGCGAGGTGCTGGTGAGGGTGCGCGCGGCGTCGCTCAATCATCGCGACCTCTTGATGGCGAAGGGGGAGTACGATCGCTCGCTGCGCGGACCGCTCGTCCTGGGTTCGGACGCGTGCGGCGAGGTCGTCGCCCTCGGAGAAGGTGCACGGCGCTTCGCCGCCGGCGATCGCGTGTGTCCGACGCTCGCGCGCGGGTGGCTCGAGGGTCCGCCCGGGCGCGATACGCCGCGGCGGGCGCTCGGCGGTCCGCTCGACGGGACGTTCGCGGAGTGGCTCGTGGCCGGCGAAGAGGACCTGGTTCGGGCGCCCGCGACGCTCGGCGACGTCGAGGCGGCCACGCTGCCCTGCGCCGGCGTGACGGCCTATCGAGCGCTGTTCGAGGAGGGCAGCGTGGACGCAGGCTCGACGGTGCTCGTGATCGGGACGGGCGGCGTGTCGATGTTCGCGTTGCTGCTCGCCCGGGCCGCGGGCGCGCGCGTGGTCGTGGTGAGCCGCGACGCCGCGAAGCTCGAACGAGCCCTCGCGCTCGGCGCGACCCACGGCATCGATTCGACGCAGCACCCCGAATGGGGTGTTTTGGCGCGCGAGTGGGCCGACGGGCGAGGCGTCGACTACGTGATCGAGATCGGCGGCGCCGGGACGCTGGCGCAATCGCTGCGCGCGGTGAGAGCAGGCGGCACGATCGCGCTGATCGGCACGGTGGCGGCGGGCGCCACCCCGAGCCTCGTTCCGGTGGTGATGCGCAACGTTCGGCTTCAGGGGATCTTCGTCGGACCGCGGTCGACGTTCGAGGCGCTGGTCGAGCGCGTGGAGCGTTCACGGCTCGCGCCCGTCGTCGATCGCGTCTTTCCGCTCGCCGAATACCGAGCGGCCTTCGAGTACCTCGAGAGCGGACGGCCGTTCGGCAAGGTCGCGCTCAGGATGGGCTGAACGCGGCGCTCAATCGGCCTTCGCGCAGCGCGTGCTGCCGGGCTCGGCCAGGCACTTCGTGCCGCGCTTGCAGGTGTCGTCCGCCACGAAACGGCCC
>DASXWF010000049.1:0-7198 GCA_036503835.1 Polyangiaceae bacterium
GTAGAGATCGAAGGCCTGCGCGCGCGCGTCGCTGCCGGCCGGCGCCGCGAGCCAGTGCGGCGGAACGCCGTGCGTCGGCTCGCCCGCGAGCGCGTACCAGGCGACTTCCGCGCGCGCGTTGGCCAGGACCACGCGCACGACCTCGGCGTCGGCGGCGTTGGCGACGATCAGGCCGCTCTCCGGAACGAGCCGAACGAAGGCGCGGAAGGCGTCGAGGTAGGCCTCGAGCGTCGGATAGATATCGACGTGATCGTGCTCGATCGACGTGACGATCGCGACCTCGGGCGCGTAGTGCAGAAACTTCGCCGTCTTCTCGAAGAACGCCGTGTCGTACTCGTCGCCCTCGATCACGAACGGCGTGCGGCGCGGTCGCTCCGGACTCCCGAGCCTGCGCGTCGTCTTCGCCGCGCGAAAGCTCCGGGGCAAACCCTTCGGCAGGCCTCCGATCAGAAATCCCGGTTCGAAGCCCGTCCTCTCCAAGAGGAAGGTCGCGAGCGCGGTGGTCGTGGTCTTGCCGTGCGTGCCGGCGACGACCAGCGGCGCGGCGCCGGAAAGCGCGAAACGCGCGAGCGCGCCCGCGATGTGGGTGTAGTCCATGCCGCCGTCGATGGCGGCGCGCGCCTCGGGGTTGTTCGGGCGGCAGACGTTGCCCACGACGACCAGATCCGGCCGCGGCTGGAGGTGGGCCGGATCGAAGCCGGCCATGCAACGGATCCCCCACTCCGCGAGCGCGGGACCCATCGGCGGGTCGAACGCCACGTCACTGCCCGACACGTCGTGGCCGAGCTCCTTCAAGAGACCGGCGAGCGCGCCCATACCGGTACCGGCGACGGCGATGACGTGTATGTGCATGGATCGATGGAGCGGTCGTGACGCTAGCACGGGCGTGGAGGAGCCGACCTCACGGGGCGGCTCCTTTCGCCGCGGCCGAGTAACTCTGGTAGTGTAAAGGTTCTAACCGATGAAGATCGTGGAGAGGCTCGGCAAGGAGCCGGCGTTTTCGTTCGAATTCTTTCCGCCGAAGGACGCCGCGGGGGTCGACCGTCTCTTCGAGACGATCGCGGAGCTCGAAAAGTATCGGCCCGCCTACGTTTCGGTGACGTATGGCGCCGGCGGCAGCACCCGGCGGCTGACGGTGGAGCTCGTGCGGCGCATCAAGCGCGAAGCGGGCATCGAGGCGATGGCGCACCTCACCTGCGTCGGGGCGACGCGAGCGGAGCTGGTTTCGGTCCTCGACGAACTGAAGGCGAGCGGAGTCGAGAACGTGATTGCGCTGCGCGGGGATCCTCCCAAAGGCCAGACGCAGTTCGTGCGGACCGAGGGCGGCTTCTCGAACGCCGTCGAGCTGATCGCGCTCGCGCGCCAGCAGCATGATTTCTGCATCGCCGCGGCCTGCTACCCGGAGAAGCACCCCGAGGCGCCCGACGCAGCGACGGATCTGCTGCGGCTCAAGGCCAAGGTCGACGCCGGCGCGCAGTTTCTCATCACGCAGCTGTTCTTCGACAATCGGGACTACTTCGAGTTCGTGAAGCGCGCGCGCGCGGCGGGCATCGCCGTCCCGATCGTGGCCGGCATCATGCCGGTCACCAACGTCTCGCAGATCAAGCGCTTCACCGCGCTCTGCGGCTCGTCGATCCCGGCCGCGCTGCTCGGCAGGCTCGAAGGCGCAGGCGCGGACGAAGAGGCCGTGCGCGCGATCGGCGTGGACTACGCGACCGCTCAATGCCGCGAGCTTCTGGCCGGCGGCGCGCCCGGAATCCACTTCTACACGCTGAACCGTTCGCTCGCGACGCGGCACATCCTCGATCGGCTGCGCTGACGCGCGGCGCGCGCGGTCGTGCCGGCGTTCACTTTCGCAGTACGACCAGCGTTTTCGGGTCGTTGCCCGGCGTGCTCGTGCCGTGCCATCCGTCGGGAACGCTCGGCGTCGCCCACTGGAAGAGCCGAACCGCGTCGGCCGGCGCGAGCTCCACGCTGCCGGGGCCGTGCTCGACGCCGAAGCGTTCGTGCCAGTACGCTCCGTAGATGAGGCGCCCGGACGAAAGCTCGAGCGCCCACGGCACGTCGTAGACCTGGAAGTTCTCGCGCGGCGTGAACGGGTCCGCCCCGACGAGCGTGACGTGCTTGGCCACGACCTCGAACGTGCCGAGCCCCGCCGGCGCGGCCGGACTCGGCGGCGTGTCGTCCAGAGCGGCTTCCGGCGCGGCGGTCGCCGGATTGCGCGCGACGCTCACGAGCGTGACGAAGAACGGCTTCTTGCCCTCGTACGCGACGAGCGTGCCCATCACCGTGCTCACGTCGAGCCACTTCTGGCCGTCCGTCGCGAAGTCCGGAAACGCGCTGCGCGCGAGGACGACGGTGGCGTCCTTGTGCCGGACCCAGCGCTCCTTCTCGGTCGCCCAGAACTTGTCGCCGTGCACGGTGCGAAACTTGCCGGTGAGCGGCAGGTGCTCGTGCACCTCGAGCTCGCGGTCCTGACGCGCCTCGTCGCCCTCGAGCTTCCAGAGTCGCACGCCGCGCTTGACGACGAAGGCGAGCGGCAGCTCCTGCTTCGCGCCGAGCGCGACGCCGGCGAACTGTCCGGGCTTCGCCGCCTCGAGATCCGCGGCTTTCACGAACTTCCCGCTGGTCAGGAGCGCCAGGCGCTCGCTCTTTCCGTCCGCCACCGCCGCCGTCCAGCTGCCGACGACCGCCATGCCGGCGCGCTTCTTCAGCTTGCCGACTTCGCGCACCGCGCCGTCGTGGCCGATGTCGCGTTCGTAGAGCGCCGTCTCGGACGTGGTGCGAGCGTAGGTGTACGGCAGCGCCTGGTCGAGCAGCGGCTGGATCGCCATCGCCGCGAGCGTCGGATGGTTCAGATCGACCGTGGCCGAACCGGTCGCGCAAACGAAGCCCGCCGGGCGTACGGGAAACCAGCCGTCCGGGCAGCCGTCGCGCGTGTAGGCTTGCTCGGCGCGCGCGACGCGGGCGCCGGCGTGCAGGTAACCGAGGCGCTTGGCGTTCGCCGCGGGGCGCTCGTACACGGGCGTCAGGTCGGCGATCGACGCGAGCTTCGGCCCGTGCTCGGGCGGCACGGGGATCTTCGGGATTTCAGCGAGCTCGGTCTTCGAGAGGGCGACGTCGTCCTTCGTCGCGCAGCCGGCGAGCGCCGTCGCGACGAGGGCGGCGAGGAGTCGCCCCGGTTGAAGGCGAGCGAGCGGTCGAGCCCGGCTCATGCCCCACGGCGTCCCATGCTGGGCCCCCGCGGGCCAAGTTTCGGGCGCCGATCAGGTCCCGCCGAACCAGGCCACGGCGGGGCTCGGGGCGTTGGTGTCCGCGGCGTTGTTGTTGAGCCAGAGCTGGTTCGCCCGGTCGGAGTTCGTGGGCGTCGTGTACACGCTGCCGGAGTCGGGGAACTCCCACGGTCCGACGCCGCTCGTCGAGACGGTCACCGAGTCGACGTAGATGGTCATCGCGGCGTACGGTCCGGTGGTCGTGCTGATGAGCTCGATGCCGATGCGCAGGATCCTGGCGGGGTTCGCGGTGCCGGTGGCGTCGGCGACGTTCCAGGTCAAGGTCTCCCAGGCGGTGAGGTTGTTGAGGCTCCGCGTTCCGACCTGAGAGATGGCGAAGCTGTCGGCGCTGCCGTTCTGGATGTACCCCCGGAACTGCCCGTTGCCGCCCGCCTGCTTGAAGATCCTGTACGAGATCGACGCGTCCGTGAGATCCGTCGCGGCAGGCAGGCTGATCACGAAATGCGCTTGCTGGTTCGGGCCCGTGAAGGCGCCCACCGAAAGGCGCCCGCAGCCGGTCGCCGTACAGGGGTCGGCTCCGGCGCTGCCGCCTGTCCCGCCACCGCCGGTTCCCGCGCCGCCGGTTCCCGCGCCGCCGGTTCCGCCACCGCCGGTCCCGGCCCCGCCTGTTCCGCCGCCGCCTGTTCCGCCGCCGCCGCTCGAACCCGCAGTGCCGCTCGAACCCGCAGTGCCGCCGTCGCCGGAAGTACCGCTGGCGCCGGCTTCGCCGGCGTCCGGCGTGCCTCCCGATCCGATGTCACCGCCGTCTCCGCCGCTGGTCGAGCCCGCGACGGGGGTCCCGCCGGTGCCGCCGGCTCCTGCGCCGCCGGAGGACGACTTGCCCGCGCTGCCGCCGTCGCCACCGGCGCTCTTGCCGGCGGTCGTGCCTCCTGCTCCCGCACCGCCGCCGCCGGTCCCGCTGCCGCCCGTGTTGCTGCCGGAGCTGCCGCTCATGCCTCCGCTGGAATCACCGCCCTTGCCGCCCTTCCCCCCGCGGCCGGAGCTCGAGGAACCGCCGCTGTCCGGACCCGTCAGCAGCGACGTGTCGTAGACGCTGCAACCAAAGAAGAGCACCGCAATGCCTGCGGCGGCTCTCCGGGCGTCTGGGTACATGGGGGCGAGTTCCAGGGTAGCACCACTAGGGTGCACCCGAGTCAGGCAAACGAAATTTTTCGCGGTGGATCGGCATCGTATTCCCGGCCAGGGCCCGCCGGATCAGCCGGCCGAGAAACGTCCGTCCGGGCGACCCGCCTTCAGCGGGCCAACCACTTGCCGCTCACCACTCGTTCGTGGCCGCCGTAGTCGCGGCGCAGCTCGATGGACGAAAAACCGACGGATTCGAAAGCTGCTGCCACACGCGCGGCCTGGTCGTGGCCGACCTCGACCGCCAGGAGACCTCCCGTGACCAGGTGTCCGGGAGCAGCGGTGACGACGGACAACTCCAGCCTCAGCCCGTCCGCGCCGCCGTCGAGTGCGAGGCGAGGTTCGAAGTCGCGAACGTCCCTGTCGAGGCCGGCGAGATCGCCTGTTGGGATGTACGGGGGATTGGCCGTGATGAGCTCGAAGCGCTCGCCCCTCACGGGCGCGAACAGGTCGCCCTGGACCAGGCGCAGGCAGTGCGCGAGGCCCAGCCGCTCCGTGTTCTCCCAGGCCAGACGCAGCGCGTCGTCCGAAATGTCCGTTCCGGTCACCCGCCAGGTCGGGCGGCTGCGCGCGAAGGCGAGCGCCACGCAGCCCGTGCCCGTACACAGGTCGAGCGCTCGGCCGTACATCGAGCGGTCCTTCGTGCGCTCGAGCGCCACTTCGACCAGCGGTTCGGTGTCCGGGCGCGGAACGAGCGCGCGCCGATCGACCGCGAACGAGAGCCCGTAGAACTCACGCCGCCCGAGGATGTACGCGACCGGCTCGCCGTTGCGACGGCGCACGATCAGCCCGCGAGCGCGGGCGAGCTCCGCGTCGTCCAGAAATCGCTCCGCCTCGATCACGACCCGGATGCGATCCACCCCGAGGGCGTGCGCGAGCAAGAGCTCCGCGTCGAGGCGCGGGCTCGGATTGCCGCGCTTTCCGAAATCCTCGGCCGACCAGCGCAAGACCCGTCCGATCGTCCAGCTTTCGGGGGCGGCGCGCGTTTCCACGTTCATCGGGGGGCGCGAGCCTAGCAGACGGCCGGCGCGCGGCTCGGCGAAGCAGGTCCGCTCAGCGGGCGCTGCAGGCTCGCGGCGCCGGGCACGCGGCGGCGCTGCCGCTCTTCGCGAGCGCGTCTTCGAGGTACCAGCCGGAAGGCGAATAGTAGAGGCGGGGCTCGCCCGTCTTCGACCACGCGACCACGGGGGGCGCGTGGTAGCAGCCCTCGGGCGGGTGCACCCAGCGACCCGGCTCCCACACCCAGTGCCGGTCGCGAAATCGGTACTCGCCCGAGACCCAGGCACAGTCCGGGTCGTCGAGCTGCTCCGGCAGCTCCTCGATCTGCGCGGGCGGCGGCGGGAAGGGAACCTCGACGAACTCCTGAACGTGCGGAGGATGCGGGCCGGTCGGCGCGAGCTGGGTTCCACCGCCGCAGGCCGAGGCGAGAAGGAGAGCGAGGCTCTGCGACGGCTTCACGGAGTAGCCAGAGCTCCGAGCACTTCCGCGCGCAAGACGGGACCGAACAACATGAACTCGAGGATCGCGAGCACGAGGAACGGACCGAAGGCAACGCGAGCTCCACCGAGGCCGGGCTCCGGCTCCTCGGCGAGCGGATCGTCGGCGAGCTCGCGTTCGAGCACGGCGCGTTCTTCGCCCTCGGCGTTCTCGAGCGCCTCACGCAACGCCTGGCGCTCCGCGATCACGGCCTCGGGCTCCTCGGGCTTCGCTCCCGCGGCAAACAGGGCGAGCGTCACCGCCGTAGCTTGCACCGCGCCGGCGAGCAGGGCGAACACGGCTCCCAACCAGCCGAACCAAGCCCCCGCCAGCACCAGCAGCTTCGCGTCTCCGAGCCCCATCCCGGGCCGCCCTCGCAGCCGCGCGTACAGAAAGATGAAGGGGAGCCACACCACCACGAACCCGAGCGCCGCGCCCACGATGCTGTCCTGGAACGTCGCGCCCGGTCGCAGCGGCACGGTGAGGAGCCCGAGCGCAGCGCCGCCGAGCGTGATCTCGTCGGGCAGGTACATCTGATCGAGATCGATGAAAGCCGCCGCGACGAGCCCCAGACCGAGAGTCAGGTGGAGCGCGAACACCATCCCGGCGCGTCCGACGGAGGTCTCGGGCGGCAGCTCGAACACGATCAAGCGCACGACCGCCCACGCCAGCAGGCCGCCGATTGCCTCGACCAGCGGGTAGCGCAGCGAGACCTTCGCACCGCAGCAGCGCGCCCGCCCGCGCAGCAGGAGAAAGCTCAGGATCGGCACATTGTCCCACGCCGCGATCGGCTTGCCGCAGGCGGGACAATGGGAACCCGGGAAGGCGAGGTTCTCGTCGCGCGGCAGCCGGTGGATGACGACGTTCACAAAGCTGCCGAAGAGGAGCCCGAGCGCGACGGCGACGGCGGTCAGGAAGACGGGCGGGAACTCGGCGAGCGACGGCAACGCCGCAATGCTAGTGCAAACGTTCACCCGCGCGACGGCGCGCCGACAAACGTGTCGTTCCCCGTGGCACAGCTCGGCACAGGCGAGCCGTATTTGCCGCGGGGACGAGCGCGCAGGCAGGGCGGCGTCGTGGCATGTCGCTTGCTGAATCGGGGCGCGAGGTGGCTGATGGCAAGGCGGACAGCTTGGTTTTGTGTCGGGGTCTTGGTCTTCACGGCAGGCGGGTGTGCTTCGGGGGCGAGCGAAACGTCCAAGGACGGCGCCTACAACAATGACGGGCAACCGCCCGCTCAGGGCAGCGGTGGCAGCAGCTCGAACAATCCCTCTCGAGGCGGGTCCGCCGGTACGGGGCTCGCGGTG
>DASXWF010000050.1:0-7269 GCA_036503835.1 Polyangiaceae bacterium
CTGGTAGGTAATCGAGCTCAATGTCTGCACGCTTTCGCTCCTGCGCCGCTGCCTTGCTTCCCTTCGCCTCCGTATTGCTCGCGAGCGCGCCTGCCGCGGCCGCGCAGTGGCAGACCAACGTCAATTACGGCGCCAACACCCGGATGGATCTTTACGTCCCGGACAATCCCGACGCAGCGCCGGGCATCGTGGTGGTGCTCCACTACTGCGGCGGCAACGCCGGGAACGCCCACGGCTGGCTGCAGAGCTACGCCGACATGTACGGGTTTGTGCTCATTACACCGCAAGCGGGCGGCAACTGCTTCGACGCGGCAGCAAGCCGCGCGGGTGAGCGCGCCAACATCGCGAGCATGGTCGAGTACACGCTCGAGCAGGAGAGCGGCGACGCTTCACGGGTTTTCGCGGTGGGAGCGTCGTCGGGCGCGTGCATGACACAGGCACTGCTCGCCGCTTATCCAGAGGTGTTTGCCGCGGGATCGTCGCTGGCCGGTGTTCCGGCGGGCGCCTGGACCGGCGGCAACAGTTATGCCTGGTCCACGTCCGGAACGTCGGGCGGCCAGGCCTGGGGTGACAAGGTTCGCAACGCGAATCCGGGCTACATGGGACCGCGCCCTCGCGTGCAGCTCTGGCATGGGCAGGGCGATACCACGCTCACCTACAGCCAGTCGTACCCGGCACAGGTAGCTCAGTGGACGAACGTCTTCGGCGTGACCGAGGCCGACGCCACGATGGAGAGCATCAAGCCTCCCGGCGCTCAGGACACTTGGGCTCGGACCTCGTACGAGGACGACGCCGGTAAGGTCGTGGTGGAAGCCAACAGCGGGCCGAGCAACGTGCCGCATGATCTATCCGGGCGTGGACTCTGGGCCGACATCGTTCGCTTCTTCGAGCTCGACAAGGACCCGGCACCGGGCACTGGCGGCGCGGGTGGCATGGGCGGTGGCGGTGCCGGAGGCGGGACCGCGGGTGGCAGCGCCGGAACGGGTGTCGGCGGAGGGGGAGGCGGCCTGGGCGGATCCGCCGGCGCCGGAGGTAGCCCCGGCGGTACCGGCGGCGTCGGCGGTTCGGTGCCCAACGGCGGAACCGGGATAGGCGGCAGCGGCGGAACGGGGCCGCTCGCCGGGGCAGGCGGCATACCGGCAGCGGGCGCCGGCGGGGTCCCCACCGGCAGCGGCGGAATGGCGGGCGCTCCCGTCGCCGGAACGGGCATGGCCGGAGCCTCCGTCGCCGGCACGGGCGGCGCAGCTTCCGGCGGTGTCGCGAACGGCGGCTCCGGCGGTGGCAAGGCCGGTAGCCCGGGCACTGCAGGCGCCAGCGCGGGAAAGTCGGGCAACACTGGCGGCGGGCAGGAACCCGACGACGACGGTGGCTGCAGCTTCACTCCGACCGGCGACGGCCGACCGCTCGGCGCGCTCGTGCTCGCCCTCCTCGGCGGGCTCGGAATCGCCCTGCGCCGGCGCCGTCGCTGACGCGAGCGAGCGTCGGGGAAACGGTCCGGGCGCCCCAGGGCCTCCGGAGGGCGACTCGTGAAGGTACGCAGGACGTCGCAGGATCTCTTCGAGCGCGCGCTCGCCCTCCACCGCGCCGGGCGCGCGAGCGAGGCGGAACCGTTGTACCGCCAGGTGATCTCGCGCAACCGTGAGCATCATCGCGCGCTCTTCGGGCTGAGCGTGATCCTGTTCGAGGCTCTGCGCTTCGACGAAGCGGCGCGGTACCTCGAACGCGCGGTGGACCTCGAGCCGACCCAACTCAAGTACGTCACGAACCTCGGCGAGATCTACCGGCGGCAGGGCAAGCGCGAGCTCGCGGCGCGCACTTTCGAGAAAATCCTGGTCACGGCTCCCGATTTCGCCGAGGCGCGCCAGAACCTCGCCGTGACGCTGATCGGCGCGGGTGCGCATGCGGAGGCGCTCCCGCACCTCGAGCGCGTCGCCGAGCTTCGTCCGGACCAGCCGATGCCGCACGTGATCCAGGCGTTCGTGCTCGGGCGCTTGCGACGCCCCGCCGAGTCCGCCGCGCGGGCCCGGCGCGCCATCGAGCTCGCTCCGGACCTCGCCGCGGCGCACCGTCACCTCGGAACGGCGCTCGAGGAGCTCGGCGACAAGAGCGGCGCGGTCGCGAGCTTCCGGCGGGCCGTCGAGCTCGACCCGGCGGACCACGACGCGCACAGCACGCTGATCGTGTCGATGCTCACGGACCCGAGCTTTGACCAGCAGGCGCTCTTCCACGAGGCGCGCGCCTGGGCGCGGCGCCACGCGGAGCCGCTGCGTTCCCGGATCCGCCCGCACACGAACGACCCGGATCCGGAGCGCCCGCTGCGCGTCGGCTACGTGTCGCCCGACTTTCGCGCCCATGCAGTGCAGCAGTTCCTGGTTCCGCTGCTGGAGCGCCACGACGCGTCGGACTGCGAGCTCTACCTGTACTCGTCGGTGGAGCGCCCCGACGCCGAAACGGAGTGGTATCGCGCGTTCGCCGGCGAACGCTTTCGCGACATCGCAACGCTCAGTGACACCGACGCGGCCGAGCTCGTGCGAAAGGACCGCATCGACGTGCTCGTGGACCTCGCGGTGCACGGCGCCGGCCATCGCCTGCGCGTGTTCGCCTGCAAGCCGGCGCCCGTGCAGTTCACCTGGCTCGGTTACGCCGGGACGACCGGCCTCGATACCATCGACTATCGCATCACCGATCGCTACTTCGATCCTCCCGGGACCGATCTCGGCGTGTACTCCGAGGAGTCCATCTACCTGCCCGAAACGTTCTGGTGCTACGACGCGCTCGAGTCGGACTTGCCGCTCGGGCCGTTGCCGGCACGCAAGAACGGCACCCTGACCTTCGGCTGCCTCAACGCGCCCCGCAAGCTCCACCCGAACGCTCTGTCGCTCTGGGCGCGCGTGCTCGGCGAGCTCCCGGATTCTCGGCTCTTCCTCTACGTGGAAGAGCCGGCCCGAGCCGCGACGTTGCGCACGCTGGCGGAAGGCGGCGTCGGGGCGGAGCGCGTCGAATTCGGCGGGCGCGTCTCGCGCCGTGAGTACCTCGAGCGCCACCAGCGCCTCGACATCGCGCTCGACCCTTTCCCCTTCGCCGGCGGCACGACGAGCTTGGACGCCTTCTGGATGGGCGTCCCCGTCGTCACCTTGAGCAGCGCGACCACCACGCTGCAGCGCGCGGGCGCTTGCATCGCGCTGAACCTCGGGCTGCCGGAGCTCGTCGCGCACACGCCGGACGAATTCTTCGGGCGCGCGGTCGCCCTCGCCCGCGACCTCGAGCGGCTGGCGGCGCTGCGCGCGGAGCTCCGGGCCCGACTCGAAGCCTCGCCGTTCGGAGACGCCTCACGCTTCGCGCGAAACCTCGAAGCGGCCTACCGCACGGGGTGGCGCCGGTACTGCGCCGGTCGCGGCGGGCTACCGGGCTCCGGTTCGGCCGAGGGCTGAGCCGGGCTGGGTAGTTCAAGCGTCGAGCGGGACGGAGGCCGGCCGCCGGGTCTTGCGCCACTCGGCCGGGGCGACCCCGACGTAGCGCTTGTAGGCGCGGCTGAGCGCGGTCTCGGAGCCGTAGCCCACGCGATCCGCGATCTCGAACAAGTTGAGGGAGGTGCTCGACAGCAGCGACGCCGCAAGCTGCATGCGCCAGCGCGTGAGGTACTGCATGGGCGGAACGCCCACCAGGTGCGTGAACCGCTCGGCCAGCACCGAGCGCGACAGGCCGACTTCCCGGGCCAGATCGTCGAGGTTCCAGGCGTGCGCCGGGCGGTCGTGGATCTTGCCGAGAACGCGACCGATGTTCTCGTCACGGAGGCCCGCGAGCCAGCCGACGTTCTCGGCCGGCAGGGTCGCGAGGTGCCGCCGCACCACCTCGACGAAGAGCAGCTCGCTCAACCTCGAAAGCATGCACGCGCCTCCCGCGCGCTCGCTGCTCGACTCGACCAAGGCGAGCCCGATCAGGTGCTCGAGCACCGGGTCGCCGCCGGCGTTCCTCCGCAGGTGGATCACACGCGGCAAGGCGGCGAGCAGCGGATTGAACGGGCGCGCGTCACAGCCGAGGAAACCGCACACGAGCTCGGCTCGCTCGGCACCGTCGCGGTTGATCGTCACCGAGATCGGCAAGCGCGCGGTCTGCGCTCGCCGCACCGGGACGTCGTCCGGATTGCCGCGCATGCCCGGCTCGCTCGACAGCACGTGCGCGTCGCCCTGGGGAAAGACGATGATGTCGCCGGTTTCGAGCTTGAGCGGCTCCTCGCCGACGATGCCGCCCCAGCAGGAGCCCGCCTTGACGAGGTGGTACTCGATGACGTGCTCGACCCCCGGCAGGAGGTAAGGGCCGAGCCGCTCCGCCGGCGGCGACTCGGCGACCCAGGGTGCCCCCGCGTCCACAGCGAAGAAGACCGCGCCGTTGAGCCGCACCGCTCGCAGCACCTCCGAAAGCGCGTCCGTGCTCACGGGCCGCCCCGAGAGGCCGCCGGCACAGCGGTCTCCGGGCGCGGAGCCAGTGGCGGACGGACGGTCATGGGAAACCGACGAGCAATCATGTTCGAAGGCGACCCGCATCCTTACAACGAACGTGTGAAGCGGCGCATCGGTTTCTCGCCGCCCGCAAAAGGAGCGAAGACATGAGCGAAATTCTCAGCATCCCCCAGGCCGGCGCCACCTCGTCCCCGCCCGATCTCGCAGCGGTGAAGGCCCGCCAGCAGGCGACCTGGGCCTCCGGCGATTTTGCCGTGATCGGAACGACCCTGCAGCTCGTCGGCGAGTCGCTGTGCGAGGCGGTCGACGTCGAGGCCGGCACCCGCGTCCTCGATGTCGCGTGCGGCAACGGCAACGCCACCCTCGCCGCGGCGCGGCGCGGCGGCCGCGTGGTCGGAATCGACTACGTTCCGGCGCTCCTGCAGCGCGCCGAGGAGCGCGCCCGCGCGGAGCGGCTCGAAGTCGAGCTCGTCAGCGGCGACGCCGAGCAACTGCCCTTCGGCGACGGCGAGTTCGACGTGGCGCTCTCGACCTTCGGCGTCATGTTCGCGCCCGACCACCCGCAGTCCGCGCGGGAGCTCATGCGCGTCGTTCGACCCGGCGGTAGAATCGGCCTCGCGAACTGGACGCCGGACGGGTTCATCGGCCAACTGCTGAAGACCGTCGGTCGCCACGTGCCCCCGCCGGCCGGCGTCGCGTCGCCCTCGGCGTGGGGCGACGAGGGCTACCTCAAGCAGCTCTTCCGCGGCACGCAGCTCCTGCAAGTCGCACGCAAGGAATTCGTCTTCCGGTACAGGTCCAGCGCCGAGTTCGTCGACGTCTTCCGCACGTTCTACGGGCCCACGCACGTCGCGTTCGGCAAGCTCGACCGGGACGCGCAGCAGCGACTGGCCGCCGACATCACCGACCTGTGCGACAAGTACAACCGGAAGTCGGGCTCCTTCGCAGCGCCAGGTGAGTACCTGGAAATCGTGATCGAGCGTTGAACGGCGCGGTGCCGGAGCCGGGTGGCGCGCTCGCCGCCCGGCTCATGCGATCACGCCGGCCGGAACCGTGAGCGTGATGTTGCGCCGCCGATCCTCGGTGCTCTCCCCCACCCGCCGGGCCCACCCGTCGTCGTCGTACATCCACGCCGGAATTCCCGCCGGCACATCGATGGATGGAATGTCCACCTTGTCAGCGGCGACGAAGGCATCCCCGTAGGGCACGAGCGGCGTCGGGACGTCCTTGTGAACTACCGCCGGGTGCAACGTCTGCAACGCCGCGCTCCACTGGGTCAGCATCTGTTTCGTGTTCTCGGCTTTCTGGGCGTTCGTGCCGCCGGCCGACTCGGGGAACGTGGGATGCGTGAGGTGCGCGACCGCGATGCCCGCGGGGACGCCCTTCGCCTTCGTGTATTCGCTCCAGGCCTTTTCGGCCATCTTGCCGAAGGTGACCACCGCCTCGACGCCGCCGGGCGCGAGGATGCCGTCGATCCAGGCGTTGCGGTAGTCGCGCGGCTCCGGATCGTCGACGTACTTCGCGCCGTTCGAGCCGAACACGCTGTAAAGAAGCGCGTTGATCAGCACGTAGCTCTTCGTGACGCCCAGCTTCGCGAAAAACCCCTGTACGCGCCGCCCGGCCTCACCGACCAGAATGCGCCGCAGCACGTTCTCGTGCTGTCCCGGATCCTGACCGATCGCCAGCACGCGCGCGCTGCCGTCGAGCCGGCCGCGGTGAAAAATCGGTCCCCATTCCGTCCGGAAATCCTTGAACGGATACGCACTCGCGCCCGGATAGTTCGTCGCGAGCGCCCTGAATGGATCCTTCACGTAGCCGGGACAAAACTCGGGCATGACGCCTCCTCGTGTCCGTGGGAACGGCTCGCCGCCGCGCCCCCGGGTGGCTCCAACCGAGATACGATAACGACGGCGCGAGCCCTGCGCCAATAGCGGAATGTTCGGTTGAAATAAACGCTATCGGGCCGATGCGAGCCGACGCTGTCCCCGCTTCGACCCCCGTTCAACCCCGGAGCACGCGGCAGACGCGAAGCCCCGAGCGCTCGGGCGGCGCGGCGATCGTCGACGGCGAGCAAACTCCGCCGTCTACGTCAGGGATGCGTCGGATGCAGCCGATGCCGGAGGCGCGAGCGCTCGGCCACGAGCGCATCGTTTTCGAAGAATTTCACGAGCAGCATGCCGGCCACGAACCCGCCGATGTGAGCCCAGACGGCGACCCCCGTCGAAACACCGGTCGACGCGGAGAGCAGCTGCAGCCCGATCCACCAGAGCAACACGAGGTAGGCCGGCAGCGGAATCACTTTGATGAAGATGATGATGATGAACAAGATGTTCACGCGCACGCGCGGGTAGAGCACCAGGTACGCGCCGAGCACGCCCGAAATCGCCCCCGAGGCCCCGACCATCGGCACCGGCGACGACGGCTCGGAGATGATTTGCGCCCCCGCCGCCGCCAAGCCGCACAGCAAGTAGAACACGGGAAAGCGAAAGCGCCCCATGCTGTCCTCGATGTTGTTGCCGAACACCCAGAGGAAGAGCGCGTTGCCGAGCAGGTGGGCCCAGCTCCCGTGCAAGAACATCGAGCTCACCGGCGTCAGCACGTTGATCGGTTCCCGGTCGACGACGCAAAGCAGCCCGTGGCCGAGCTCGATGGCGGTACCGAGCTCGGCGCGCTGCGTGAGCTCGCCCGGTACGAGCCCGAAATTGCAGACGCTCGCCGCAAGCACGGGCTCCTGGAGCCCGGCGCCCTGGAACAACACCCAGACCGCTCCGATCGCCGCGAGCAGCAGGATCGTGACGATCGGAAACCT
>DASXWF010000051.1:0-11018 GCA_036503835.1 Polyangiaceae bacterium
GAGCTGCAAGCGCGCCAGCGCGGGCGGGAAATCGTGATGCTGGTGCGCGGCGAGCGGACGGCGCTGGACGAGGCGTTGAGCGCGGACGTGGCGATCACGAAGCTCGAAATCCACGCGGACGGTGCGGGGGGCACCGCGAGGGTGCGCTTCGAGGTAGGCGCGGAAGCAGCGGCGGGAGAGGTCGTGGAGCAGGCGGTGCGGCGGCTCGTGGAGGCGGGAGCGGGGGTGCGGCGCGTGGAGTCGGGGAAGGCGTCGCTCGAGGAGGTGTTTGCGGAGTTGACGGCGGAAGGGGGAGAGTCGGGAGCGGGAGCGGGCACGGGCACGGGCACGGGCACGGGAGGGGATGAAGCGTGAGCGGATTTGCGGCCATTTATCGGCGGGAGATGCTGAGTTTCTGGGTGACGCCGCTCGCTTGGGTGTTGCTCGTGGTGTTTCTCTTGCTCCAGGGGACGATTTTCTACGCGATCGTTTCGCACTTCTCGAGCCTCGCGGATCTCGCCGTGGAGACGGGGCCGGTGGAGGCCTACTTCGGGCAGGAGTCGGTGTTTTTGCTGATGACGCTGCTCTTGATTTGCCCCGCGCTCACGATGCGCACGTTCGCGGAGGAGCAGCGCAGCGGGACGATCGAGACGCTGCTCACGGCGCCGGTCACGCCGGCCGGCGTCGTGCTCGGGAAATATGCCGCAGTGCTCACGACCTACGTCGTGATGTGGGCGCCCACGCTTCTGTACGTGGTGATTCTGCGCAAGGCCGGCGCCGTCGACTGGCCGGCGGTGGGTGCGAGCTACCTCGGCTTGTTCGGCATCGGCGCCTCGTACCTGGCGCTCGGCACGCTGACGAGCGCGATGACCAAGAGCCAGCTCGTCGCCCTCCTGCTTTCGATCGGCCTTCAGTTCGGGCTCTTCATCCTGGGGGTCGGCGAGTACGTGTTCGAGGCCGGATTCTTGCGCGAGCTCTGCGCGCACGTGTCGATGGCCTCGCAGATGGAAGAGATGTCGCGCGGCATCGTCGATCTGCGGAGGCTCGTGTTCGACGGCTCGCTGGCCGTGACCAGCCTGTTCATGACGGCCCGCGTGGTCGACGCCTGGCGGTGGGGATGAAGGCGGCGAATCCGGGCCGCGCGCCGCTGTCGCGATCGACGAAGGCGCTTTCCGCGCTCGGCGTGCTCGCCGCCGTCGTCATCGCAGTGAACGCGAACATCCTCGTCGCACGTTTCTACGAACGCTGGGATTTCACGAGCGAGCGGCTCTACACGCTCTCGCCCGCGACCACGAGCCTGCTCGCGACCCTCGACCGGCCGATCTCCGTCGCGGTGCTGCTCTCCCGTACCGACCCGCTGCTCACGCCGATCCGACAGCTGCTCGTCGCTTACGGCGCCGAAACCCAGAAGCTCGAGGTGCGCTACGTCGACCCGGAGCAGAGCCCCGCCGAGTTCATGGCGCTGCAGCAGAAATACGGCATCCTCGCCGGGAAGGCGGACGACGGGCGCGTCGTCACCGACGCGGTGATCCTGCTCGCGCGCGGCGACCGCACCTGGTTCGTGACCGCCGACGAGCTCAGCACGCCCGACGAGGAAGGGCGCGCCCGGCCGCGCCTCGAGCAGGCGCTGAGCGAGGGCATCGCCAGCGTCACGGCCGGTGAAAAGGCGAAGCTCTGCTTCGCGACGGGCCACGGCGAGGCCTCGCTCGACGACGTGAGTCCCGCGGGACTCGCCGAGCTGCGGCGTCGCGTCGAGAAGAGCAATTTCGTCGCCGAACCCCTCGAGCTCACGCGCCCGGACGCGGAGAAGACGCTGAAGTCGTGCCGCCTGCTCGTGATCGCAGGACCGGAAACGCCGTACGGCGCCGACGCGGCCGAGCGCGCGCAGAGCTTCGTCGCCGCGGGCGGAAGCGCCGTGGTCTTCGCAGGGCCGCTCATCGGCGAGGACGGACGCGTCGCCGTCACCGGCCTCGAGCGGCTCGCAGAGCTCGGCGGCGTCCGTATCGGCGCCAACATCGTGCTCGAAACGGACGCGAGCCGGCGCCTGCCGCGCGGCGCGGGCGAGACCTTCTTTGCGACGCCCGTGGAACACGCCGTCACGCGGGGCCTCGTGCTCGAGGGCGGTAAGGTCGAGCTGCGCGTGGTCGTGAGCGAGAGCCGCAGCCTCGAGGCGCTGCCGAACAGTCGGGCCCTGCCGCTCCTGAAGTCGAGCCAGGAAGCGCTCGCGCTCGAAGACGTGAAGGCGGTGCTCGGAGGCGGCGCTACGCCGGAAGGGCGCAAGGCCGAGCGCGTGCTGGCGATGGCCGTGGAGCTTCCGCGCCTCTCGGGATCGAAGGAAAAGCACGGGCCGCGCCTGGTCGTGGCCGGTAGCTCCGATCTGCCTCGCGCCCGCAGCTTCCGCGATCCGGCGCTGGCGGGGGACCGGTTGCTCGTCGAAAACGCGCTCGCCTGGGCGGCGGCTCGGCCCCCCATCGTGGGCGTTCCGGAGAAGCCCGCGCGCGAGCTCGGCCTGGCGCTCACGGAAGAGTCGCTCGGGGAGGTGCTGCGCTACGTGCTCATTTACATGCCGGGCGCCGCCGCGATGCTCGGCGTGTTGATCCTGCTCGGCCGGCGCTCGAAGGAAAAGAACTCGCGCCAACCGGCACGACGGGGCGCGGCGTGAAGCTCGGTCGCTCCGAGATCGCGAGTCTCTCGCTCGGCGTGCTCGCGCTCGCCAGCGCGGGGCTCGTGTTCGCGACCCGGGAGGCGCCGACCACCGAAGAGCGGAGCGAGCGCGAGAACCACCTCTTGCCGCTGTTTCGAAAGCCGGAAATCACGAGCGTGTCGCTGGAGCGCGGCGGCCAACGCGCGGAGCTCGAACGCAACGGCGAGGACTGGACTCTGAAGCGTCCGGTTTCGGAGCCGGCCGACGGCGCCGCGGTCGATCGCCTGATCGACGGCCTCGGATTTGCGACCAGGAGCCGGAGCGTGACGGGCACCGACCGCAACGAGCTCGGCTTCGCCCGGCCGCGCGCGACGCTGGCGCTCGTCATGGGCCGGGAGCGCTACACCGTGCTGCTCGGCGCCGAGGCACCCGCGCCCGCCGGCGGCGCGTACGTGGAGGTCATCGACGGGGCCGGCGCGCGTGCCGCGTCCGTCGTCAAGCACGAGATCGCAGAGCTACTCCTGGTAAACCCCGACGATCTTCGGCGCCGCGGCCTGGTCGGCACGGGCCAGCGCGAGCTCGCGGAGCTCCACCTCGAGACGGCGGGCGGCGCCGTCCACCTGATCCGCGGCAAGGGCGTGGCGTTCCGGCTCGACGGCAAGGAGCTCGCCGATCGCGATCGCACGCAGCCGCTCTTCGCGGCCGTAGCCGGGCTCTCCGCCACGCGCTTTCTCGACCTCGCGAGCGCCGAGAAGGCGCAGGCCGACGCGGCGCTCCTGCGCGTGAAGCTCGTCCCGCGCGACACCGGCAAGCAACCCGAGCTCCTGGAGATCGGGGGTCCCTGCCCCGCCGAGACGGGAGCAACGCTCGCCGTGGTGCGCGCTCCGGTGCCGCGCGCGGCGTGCGTCAGCAACGACTCCACTGCCCTGCTGCGCGTGGATCGCGCGACGCTGATCGCGACGGCGCCCTTCGCCGCACGCAAGGACGAGGTCGAAAGCCTGAAACTCGAGCGCTCCGGCAAGAGCCTGGTCATGACGCGGCGCGGCAGCGGCTTCGCGTTGCAACGGCCGAGCGAGGCCGAGGTCGAGCTCGAGGTCGGCAACCAGCGTCTCGACGCGATCCTCCAGGCGCCGTCGACGATCGTCGCCGACGTCAACCCGAAGGAGCTGGGCCTCGAGCCCCCGAACGGCCGCGTGGTGCTCACCGTCGTCGGCGACGACGACAAGGCAAGCGAAGAAACGCTCGAGATCGGCGCCGTGAAGCCAGACGGCACGCTCTACGTGAGACGAAGCGAAGATGGCGTCGTGCTCGCGCTCGCGCGCGAGGCCGCTCGCGCGTACACGGTCGATTCGACGCTGCTCCGCAGCCGCAAGGTCCTGGACTTCGCGCTGTCTTCGCTCGCCCACCTCGAGCTTTCGACGCCGGAGCACCAGCGCCTCGAGCGCTCGGCGAACGGGTTCACCCTGGTCCACCCGGCTGGTTTTCAGCACGACGGCGACCTGGCCACGCAAGCCGTGCTCGCGCTCGGATCGCTTACGGCGCTCCGCTTCGCTGCGGACGAGGACGACGGCAGCTTCGGCTTCGCAAAGCCGGCGCTCACGGCGAGCTTCGCGGTCGACACGGGTGACGCCGGGGCGAACGAGAAGCGTCTGGTCGTCGGCAGCGTCACCTCGGGCGGGTTCTTCGCGGAGCTTGCCGGCTCGCCCGGAGTTTTCGTGGTCGAACGTTCGGTGGTCGAGCGGCTGCGGGTCTTGCTCATCGATCGCGGAGCATTCCTCACGCCGCCCGAGACCGTCGAGCGGCTGGTCCTCGCGACGCCGGAGCGCAGCATCGAGCTGAAACGCGAGGCGGGGGTCCTCGCGGCCAAGGGCGGCGACGTCGATCCGGCGGCGCTCGCAGGCGCGCTCGAAGCCCTCGGGGCGCTGCGCGCGGAGGCGGCCCTGCACACCGGTTCCGAGCGTCCGGAAGAAGCGCTGGCTCGACCTGTACTCACGGTCAGCATCGAACCGGGCGCCGGATTCGGCCCCAAGCGAAGCTTCCGGATCGGCTCAGCCGACGAGTTCCGAGGGCAACCGGTGCGCTTTGCGCGCGTCGACAAGGTCGATGCGACGTTTGCGATTGCCCAGGCCAGGTTGCGCCCGCTGTTCGACCTGTTCTGAAAATAAACCACCACGCGACATTCTGCTACGCGGCTTTCCGACGTTCCTTTCGTACCTCGCTCGCACGGCGGGAGTTTCGGGTGTACATGACACCGTAAATGGCACTGCGCGTGCTGATGACCGGGGACGCGGGCGAAAGCGGGTTCCGCTGTACTGTGGAGCTCATCGGCGAACTTTCGAAACGGGGAGTCGAGGTCGTACTCGCGATCGTCGGCCGCCCGCTGGCGCGCGACCAGCGTGCGACGCTCGCGGGCGTCGCACGCTTCTGGCTGCGCGAACATCCGTCCACCCTCGATTGGACGACTCGCCCGTGGCGCGACAACGAAGACGCGACCGCATGGCTCCGCGAGCTCGAGCAAGAATTCGCTCCGGACATCGTGCATGTGAACGAGGGCGCGCAAGCGAACGGCGGCTTTCGGGCGCCGCTCGTGGTCACCGCCCACGGATCGGCGCTCGCCTGGTGGAAGGCCACGTTCGGGCTCCCGCCGCCCTCGGAATACAGCGCACACGCCGAACGGATCACGGCCACCCTAGGCCTGGCCGATCTCGTGATCGCAGCAACGAGCACGACGTTGAAGTCCATGCGCTGCGACTACGAGTATCGAGGCGAGGTGCGCGTCATTCCACACGGGCTCAAGGCCACCCCTTTCTCCTCGGGAATCAAACAGCCGTTCTTCCTCGCGCTGGCCGAGTTCTGGGATCGTGCGAACAATTTCGAGCTGCTCGAACGGGCAGCTCCACGGCTCCCCTGGCGACTGCTCGCCGCCGGGCAGTCGGGTGACCGCAAGCGCACGGCCTTCTGGCTCGAGGGCATCGAGTTGCTCGGTCCGCTGCCGAAGCACGAGGTCTTGGGGCTCCTGTCCCGCGCCGCGGTGTTCTTGCATCCTGTTCGGTACGATCCGATCGGGCTCGCGCCGCTCGAAGCCGCACTCTCGGGCTGCGCCCTCGTGCTCGGAGACATCCCGAGTCTGCGGGAATGCTGGTCGGATTGCGCGCTGTTCGTCGCTCCTGACGACTCGGACGCGTTGGTCGCAGCCGCCAACCGCCTGGCCCGAGATCCGGAGTTGCGCGCCGAACTCGCGGGCTCCGCACGGGAGCGCGCGCGGCAGTACTCGACCACCGCGAGCGCCGACGCGCACCTGCACGCCTACAACGATGCGATCCGAGCACGCCGCGGACAGCGCTGGCCGACCCTGAGATCCCTGACCGAGCGATCCCGGCATCAGATCGACACCAGTGTTCGATTGCTCTCGCGTCCGCCGCGCACGGAGCGATCGGCACCGTAGCGGATCGCCCGGGAAGAACTGACACCTTGCCGGATGGTCGTCGGCTCCGGCGAGGAGCGAGCCTCTGCGAGCACGGGAGCGTGGCAGGTGCTGGGTTGGCGGGGTACCGAGCGCTACGGCCAGTGCTCGACGCGCTCCGAGGCGCGCGCGGTGAGAGCCGGCGGCGTGGAGCGCGGCAAGAGCGGCGCGCTCGCTCGCTCCAGGAAGACGGTGCGGTCGAAGTGATCGAGATTCTTGTGCGCGACGACCTGGAAGCACTCGGAGTTGCCCTGCGCTCCGATGCGCCAGGACCACGCCAGGAACAGGTGCCAGAGCCGGTACCAGCGCTCGCCGTAGCGCTCCTTCACGAGCGCCGCGTTCTTCTGCCAGTTCTCGTGCCAGCGCCGGATCGTGAGCGAGTAATGAATGCTGACGTTCTCGACGGACTGGATGCCGAAGCCGGCCTTCTCCAGCGCGCGCAGCATGACGCTGAGCGGCGGCGAGGCGTCGGCGCCCGGGAAAATGTACTTGTTCATGAACAGGCCCCAGATCATGTCCTCGGGCCGCATGCCCACGGGTGGGACGCCGAGGCCGCCGCCGCGCCGGAGCCCGGCGAACTGCAGGAAGAACAGGCCGTCGTCCGCGAGGCGCTCGTAGATGACTTGGCAGAAGGTCGCGAGGTTCTTCAGGCCGACGTGCTCGACCATCTCGAGGCTCACGATGCGGTCGTACGTCTTTTGCGGCATCTCGCGGTAGTCGCAGCATTGGATGCGGGCGCGCTCGCGGAGACCCGCGCGTTCGATGCGAGCGTTGCCGAACTCGGTCTGATTGCGGCTCAGCGTGACGCCCGTCGCCCGCGCGCCGTGGCGCTCCGCAGCGTGGAGCGCGAGCGTGCCCCAGCCGCAGCCGACGTCGAGTAATTCGTCGCCGGGTTTCAGGCCCACCTTGCGGCACACCAGCTCGAGCTTGGTGTCCTGGGCTTCTTCGAGCGACTGTCCGGAGTCGAGGAAGATGGCGCTCGTGTACACCATGCGCTCGCCCAAGAATGCCGCGTAGAAGTCGTCGCCGCGATCGTAATTCTCGCGCACGATCCGCGTGTCTTGCGCGAGTGAGTGGTTGGTCCACTCGGGCAGCATGCGTGTCACGAACTGCTTGACGTGCTCGAACGTCAGCGTGAAATCGACGAGATCGCGGCGCGCGTCCAGAAACGCGTCCATGTCCGGGATGTCGATCGCTCCGTCGAGGTACGCTTCGAAGAGCGTGCTCATGGGCAGCTTCTTCCCCTCCAGCCGCCGCGCCAGAGCCGTATCCTCGAAATGCACGAACTTCGAAAGTGCCGTCACGTCCTGCCTCCGGTCTTGCGGACCGCGACGGGTCCGGTGAACGTTTGCTCCTCCGCCGCTTCCCGGTGCACGAGATAGCGCAGCACCAGATCGACGACCTCGCGAATCAGCGTCTCCGCGTCGAGGCCGGGCGGTCGCTCGAGCAGGCACGCCAGCATGGTGGCGCGCACGGACTGCACGGCGACGAAGGCCGCGGCGTCGACGCTCTTCGGCCGAATCGGCGCGCTGGTCGCGACCAGGAAGTGGCGCACGATTTCGATCACGCGGAGATCGAACGCGTGCACGCGATCGGCCTTCGCCACGCGCAGGCCCTCGATCGCGAGCACGCGGTGAAGCCCCGGAGCGACGCGGTAGATCTCCCAGAGCCCGCGCACCACGGCCGTGACCGTCTGCTCCGGGGATTGCGCGAGGTTGCCGTCGGCGAGCAGGCGCTGGATCAGCGCGAGCGCGCGCTCGAATTCACGGTCCTGCAGCGCGTGCAGGATCGCGTCGCGGTGCGAGAAGTACTGGTAGATGGAGCCGACGCTCACGCCCGCGACCTCGGCGATGTGCGCCATGGTCGCCGCTTCGAGGCCCTCGCGGTCGAGGATCTGGACGGTGGCTTCGAGGATCGCCCCGACCGTCGCCTGGGCGCGCGCTTGCCTCGGCTCCTTGCGCACGATGGTCCGCGAGCGACGCGTCTTCATCGCTGACGAGTATCGTTCGGAGAGCGCGTTCGGTCCATTCGCATTCGCCTCGGGTTTGCGGGCGAGCGCGCGAGCCCCGCGCGCGGCGAAAATGAAGGTCACTGGCGCCGCGCGAACGCCGGCAGGGCGTGCCTGCCGGCGTGCCGGGCTCAGGTTTGATCGGCGCCCATTCCGACCCGCGACCGGCTCGGCTCAGTTGCAGACGGCCTCGAAGTCGTCGCAGCAGTCGCCGGTGTCCTCGCACAGGTAGTCACAGAAGCAGCCGGACGGCGCCATGTCTCCGCAGAAGCCTTCGCAGCTGGAAGGGTCGCCCGGGCTCGTGCATTCGCCGGGATCGCCGACGGGCGCGCCGTCCGTGATCGCCGTCAAATCGTCGATGCAGAATTCGAAGGGGACGTCGCCGAAGGGGTTCGAAGGCACGCGAAAGTGCAGCGTGACGATGGCGGACGCGTTCGGCGTCGCCCCGTTCGTGCCGTCCCAACATTCGAGGTGCGCTTCGCTGAAGAGGATGGATTGCTCGCCGCTCGCGCACACCTGCTTGCAGTACTGAAGCTGCGGGTGCGCCGTGATTTCCGGCCGAACCTCGTCGGGGACGTCGGGCCCCGACAGCCGGAACTCGAAGCCGTCGATGCCGTACTGTGCCGCGTTGTAGCTGAGCAGAGCGCCGGTCCCGGGGTTATTGAGCTGAACCACCACCATGGTGCCCCAGTAGTTCGCGTAGTCACCGCCGAGGACCTGAGCGGAAACGCCCTCCACACAGATGCGCCCGTTCGCGGGCGTCAGCTCGATACTCGAGCCGCGTGTATCGGCGTAGGCGTAGACGGCGCCCTGGATACCGAGGCAGTTCCCGGACCTGTCGATCCATCCCGAGTCGGGATAGTCCCCGGGACCCATGACGAGCTCCAGCCCCTGACCGGGCAGCGTGCAGGCGCCGCCGGACGACCCGCCGGAGCCGCTCGCGCCACCCTTGCCGGCTGAACCGCCGCTGCCGCCCGCGCCGGCCGTACCGGCAGTACCGGCGCTCGAGCCGCCGGCACCGGAGCCGCCGCCGGCGCCCGCACCGCCGGCGCCCGCACCGCCGCCGCTCGAACCTGCACTCCCACCACTCGAGCCCGCGGCACCGCTCGACCCGGCATTGCCACCGGTCGTACCTGCCGTTCCGCTGCTGCCCGCCGATCCTCCGGCGGCACTCGCTCCACCGCTCGCCCCGGTACCCGCAGTCCCGCCTTGCGCAATTCCACCCGAGCCGCCTCGGCCCCCGTCGTCCCCGCCGCTCCCGCTCTGCCCGCCCTCGCCGGCGCCCGAGCTCGTTCCACCGCCGGCCGTGCCGCCGGCGCCGTCACCGCAGTCACACGCCGACCATACGCCGCTCGTCTCGCACTCCTGGCCGCCCTCGCAGCCCGCCGGACCCACGCAAGCACGCGTTTCGCCGGCTTCGCAAACCGCAGCGCTCGAGCCGGCCGAGCCCGCCGTCGTGCCGCCGCCACCGCCCGTTTCCGAGCCCGCGTCGCCGCCGCCGCCGCGCCCGCTCGAGCCGGCCTTGCCCGCGTTGCTTCCCGCGGATCCGCCCGCATCGTCACCTCCTTCGCCGGCGTCGCCCTTGTCCTCCGAACCGGAATCGCCGTCGGAGCAGTGAAGGGTGAAAAGCAGGGGGACAAGCAGGGAAGGAACGAGCAAGCGTCGGGTCAACATGCGGATTCGTCTCTCTCGGTTTGGGTGGATCGGACTCGAAACCCAACAGACGAGAGGACGGGGAGCACCGTCACGCCGGCCGGCGATTTTTCGTTTTTCGGGGACCTTCCGGCGGCTATTTCAGCGAGCCTGCGCCCCGGCGCGCTTGGCGGCCGAAAGCAGCGCCTCGTACGGCTGGCAGCCGACCACGGCCTCGCGACCGAAGACGAAGGTAGGAATTCCGCGCACACCGTTCTGCTTTGCAACCGCTTGCCGCTCGTCCACCCGAGCGAGGAGGGCGGGGTCGCTCGCCGCCGCGAGCGCGCGCTCGGGCTCGAGCCCCGCTTCCGCGGCGATGGCGCGAAGGTCGTCCGCGTTCTCGAGATTTTTCTCGCGACGCCAGTGCGCGTCGAGCGCCGCCTTCTTGAACGGCAGGAGCAGACCCGCGTCACGGGCGTGCTCCGCGATGGCGAGCGCCATGCGACTGTTCGAAAGCCAGCTCGGCGGCTTCAGATTTTCGACGCCGAACGACGCGGCGAAGCGCTGGGTTCGCTCGTGCAATGCGGGCAGCGGAGCGCCGGGGAAGAGGTGGCTCAGCGGCATGCCGCCCGGAGGCGTCTGCGGATGCAGCTCGAATCCGTACCAATCGAGCTCGAGATCGAGCTCGCGCAGCAGGCGTGGCACGCTGCTCTCTTCCGCTATGAAGCAGAACGGGCAGACGAAGTCGGTGTAAAGCCTGAACGTCAGCGGCATCGCCGCAAGTATAGCCACGAGCCGAGCACGGCGACGCGAACGCGCTTCAGCCGCGATTCGGGCGCGCAGGCCCCGCTCAGTTGCCCTTGCGGGCTTCGCGGAGCGCCGCGTCGATCGCGTCCATGTCGACGGGCTTGACCAGGTGCTGCTGAAAGCCGGCCTCCCGGGTGCGCCTTCGATCTTCCGACTGGCCGTAGCCGGTGAGCGCGATCAGGTGCAGCTTCGCGAGCGAGGGGACCTCCCGCAGTCGTGCGGCGAGCTCGTAGCCGTCCATCACCGGAAGACCGATGTCCAGAAACGCGATCTCGGGAGTGAACTCGGCCGCGACGCGCAGCGCGCTCGACGCGTCCTGGGCGATGCGTGTTTCGTAGCCGTGGAGACTCAAGATCTCCGCCAGCATCTCCGCTCCGTCCTGGTTGTCATCGACGACGAGAACACGGATGGCAGCGGTTTTGGTATCGGACGCCCCCCGCGTCGCCGGCTGAAAGTCGAGACTCGACATCGAGGCTGACTCTTTA
>DASXWF010000052.1:0-13947 GCA_036503835.1 Polyangiaceae bacterium
GGCGGCGAGCACGTCCTTCTTTTCCTGCTCGCTCACCTGTCCGAGCAGGAGCACGCGCTCACCGAGGTTGGCGCGGGCGATGGCCGCGCGCACCGCTCGTTCGTGCTCGGGGGGCATGCCCGGCAACGTGCCTCCGCAGACGAGGAAGCGCGTCTCCGGAAACTCCTGAAGCACGAGCGGCGCCGCCTCGACCAGGTCGAGCTGGCCTTTGGAAGGCTGCATGCGCGCGAAGACCGAGAGCACGGGCGCGCCGCGCGGCACGCCGAAGCGCTGGCGGGCGCGCTCCGCGTCACCGCCCGCCGTCAGCTCCTCGGGGCAGGTGCCGGGGAAGATCTGCGAGCTTCGGCCCGAGCGCAGGCGCGGGAAGCGCGCTTCGTAGCTTTCGCGGGGGACCGGAGTCACCCAGACCGTAAAGTCCGGAAGCATGCGCTCGACGACGCGATCCGAGATCCGGCGCAGGACGCCGCCTTGCGGCAACGGATCGTGCAGGAGCCACACGAACGGGCGGCGTCGCGCGCGGCTCAGACCCCAGTACAGGATCGAGCGGTGCTTGTTGCCGACGACGACGTCGATCCGCTGCTCGTCCACGTAGCGTCCGAATTCGAGCAGCGCGCGCGCCATGTCGAGGGGGCGCGCCTCCGAATGCGCGCGGCTCTCGTAGGTTTCGACGCCGAGTCCGCGGAACGCGTCCGCGAGCGTGCCGGGGCCGAGCACGGCGGCGAACGGTTCGTAGCGGCTGCGGTCCAGGTACTGCGCGTGGTCGAGGATCACGCGCTCGGCTCCGCCGCCGACGAAGGCGAAGGGTGAGACGAACAGCACGCGTTTGCGCTTCTCGCCGTCGTGCGTGGCTGCTCGTGACAAGGACTCTCGAGGGAGTAGCTACCCGCTTCCACGGTGCGAGGTCAAGGCTCGAGCTTTCGGCTGCCAGCGTGGTACTTTCGGCGGCCGTGTTCGGGATCTTCGTCGAGCGCCAGGTCGGCATCGGCAGCGCCGCCGCCGCGATCGAGCCGCACCTCCGATCCCGGCCGGACGTGCGCTGGACCGACGTCACGTACGTGGAGGCCGGCGGACTCGTCGAGCGCTTGCCGCTGCCCGGTCGCGCGGGCGGTACGCTGCGCGGCTTCCTCCAGACCCGACGCGGGCTCGGGCAGGGGCCGTTCGCGGCTCAGCTCTTTCTCACCCACAATCCGGCGGTGTTCCAGCCGCGCGCTCTGCGCTCGACGCCGACGCTGCTCTGGACCGACGTGACACCCGCGCTGCTCGACGAGCAGGCGGACCACTACAATCATCCGCGCGATCGCTTCGCGGCCCTCTCCCGCGTCAAGCACGAGCTGGTGCGCGCCACGTTCCGGCGCGCGGCCTACTGCGTCGGCTGGTCGCACTGGGCGCGGGCGTCCTTCGAGACCGCCTACGGGGTCCCGCGCGAGATGACCAGGGTCGTTCCGCCGGGCATCGAGCTCGAGCGCTGGGCGCGCGCGGGCGCTCCCGCGAACCATCCGCCGCGCTTGTTGTTCGTGGGCGGGGATTTCGTGCGAAAGGGCGGGGATCTCTTGCTCGACGTCTACCGCAAGCACCTGCGCGGTCGTTGTGAGCTCGACCTCGTCACGCGCGACCCGGTCGCGGAGGAGCCGGGCGTCCGCGTGCACCACGGACTTTCCGCCGGTAGCGAGCCGCTGCGCAGGCTCTACGCGTCCGCCTCGGCGCTCGTGCTTCCGACTCGCGGCGACTGCTTCTCGATCGCCGCGCTCGAAGCGATGGCGGCGAGCCTTCCGGTCGTCATCACGCGCGTCGGCGGTATCCCCGACATCGTCGAGCACGAGCAGAGCGGCTTTCTCGTCGATCCGGGGGACGGCGCGGCCCTGCGGGCGTCGCTCGAAGCGCTCCTCGACGATCCCGCGCGCGCAGCGGCTCTCGGCGCGCGCGGCCGAGCCCTGGCGGAGCAACGTTTCGACGCGCGCCGCACCGCCGGCTCACTGCTCGCGCTCCTGCAGGAGCTGGCCGGTCGGAGCGCTGCTGCCGTGCAACGCGGCGGCTGAGCTTCGCGAATTCGCGCGGCTCAGCGCGCGAGACGGTAGAAGTGAATGGGCCCGCGGCGGCCGAGATCGGTCGTCTTCGTTTCGGCCGGAATCGGCGGCGGAGGTGCGTCGGCAAACGAGGCAAAGAGCAGGGTCGCGTCGCCGAGCGCCGCGGCCGCGCCGAGCGCGCGCGTCGTGTCCGCCGGCGTCAGCGCGAGGACGTAGGATTTGGTCGCGAAGGTCGCTTCCAGCTCCTGCGCCACCGCCGTGTCGCTCACGGCGACGACCTTGCCCGGTTCGCTTCGCACGAGCGCGAGCGCGGACGTGATGCGCGAGCGGTAGTCCTCGACGAGGTGGCGCGCGTTCAGCACGCCGTTCTTCACGAAACCGAGCGCGCAGCACAGCGCCAGGAGCCCGAGCAACGCGCGATGACCGCGCGGCCTCCGGCGCACGAGCTCCGCGAACGCGACGGCGGTGACGAGCGCGAACGGCGCGACGACGACCAGGGTGTAGCGCGGCCCGAGCTGTCGGCCGCCGGCGTTGGGAGTGCCGAACGGCAGTCCGAGCAGAAACAGGAGGCACGGCGCCAGCACCCCGATCGGCCACTTGCGCACGTCCCACCCGGCCGTCTTCACGGAGCCCGCCGCAACGACGACCGCGAACACTGCGAATGGCGCGTGCAAGAGCAGGTTTGCAGAGATACGCGCGCCCCGCTCGGCGAAGAAGAGCGCGAGCGAAACCGGCGTCGCGGCGTGGAGCACCTGCTCTCCGTGCAGTCCGAGCGGACGGCCGTAGACGGCGAGATTGACGCCGGCGACCAGCAGCAAGCCGAGCGCGGCACCCCCCGCGAACGCATGCTCCGTGCGCCGCCTCGAACGGGTGAGCAGGCAATAGGCGGTGACGAGCACGACCAGCAGCAGCGCTTCGGAACGGATCAGAAAGCTCGTGCCGAAGAGCACCCCGGCGGCGGCGGAACCGACGCTGCCGAGCGGTGCCGCGTCGCGCCGTACGGCATAGTCGATGCCCAGGTAGGCGAGCAGGGCTCCCAACGTGTGCTCCCAGAACATCGCGCCGTACAGCGTGAGGTGCGAAGCGAACGCGAGCGCGGCGAAGCCGAGCGCCACCGCGCGCGCGGGCAGCCGCAGCCGCTCGAGCGTGCGGATGAACAGCGCCCACAGCAGCCACAAGCTCAGGAGCGGTACGGCGTAGAACCCGCGAAATCCGAGCAGCTCGTAGAACGGGGTCGAGAGCAGCGCGAAAGCGAACGGGAACGCGACGCTGTAGCCGCGGCTCGTTTCGTAGACGAACGGCGGAGTGAGCGGATACTGCCCGCTCTTCCAGAGCTCGAGCACGGGCGCGGGCGCCGGGAGCTCGAGCTCGGGTTTCCAATTGCCCTGGGCGAACTGCTTGACGAGCAGGGCTTTGACGCCCGCGTCGCCGCTGTAGAAGACCTCGTCGGGAACGGCCGCCACGATCGCCAGCGTGAGGACCACGCCCGCGGCGAACAAGCCCCACACACCCGCTTTCCACCCGCGTTCCCCGCGCTCGGCCGTCGCGTCGGGCAGGGTCCTGGGATCCCCTCGATCGGTCAAGCCGCTTCCGCGCCGAGCCCGGCGAGGAGGCGCGTGTACGCGTCCGCCGCTTCCCGCGCCATGCGCTCCGGATTGAAATACTCGAGCACGCGCCTTCGCCCGTACTCGCCCATGGCGCGGGCCCGCGCGGGGTCTTCGAGCAGCGCGAGGATATTCTCGGCGAGGGCCTCGACGTTCCAGGGAGGCGACAAGAGGCCGGCGCGACCGTGCTCGATCACCTCGGGTGTTCCGCCGTTGTTCACCGCGACCACCGCTCGCGCCATCGCCATCGCTTCCAGGAACACGACGCCGAACGGCTCCTCGAAGCTCGGCATTGCGTAGAGATCGCTCGCCGCCATGATGGCCGGGATGTCGTCGCGGCCGCCCGTGAAGGTCACGTTCTGCTCGAGGCCGAGCGAACGCGTGAGCTCCTTCAGCTCCTCGGTGAACGAACCCTTGTGCACGTAGCGCTCGTCGTAGCCCACGATCAGAAGCCGCACGTTCGGAAACTTGCGCTTCACGATCGCGAGCGCCTGCACGAGCTCCCGCTGCCCCTTCCACGAGAACAGCCGGGACACCGACACCAGGAGCGGCTGCCCGGGCTCGACCGCGAACTCCCGCCGCACGCCGCCGCCGTCGGTCGACGGATCCCAGCGGCCCGCGTCCAGGCAGTTCAAGATCGTGAACACGTCGCGCCGCGGCTTGCCCATGCCGACGATGGTCTCCGTGACGTAGCGGGAGATGCCGAACGCCGCGTCCGCTTCGCGCACGGCCCAGCGCGCGGCGGCGCTGTATTCGTCCGACCACTTCACGTGTACGTGCACGACGGACTTCGCGCCCGTCAGCTTGCCGAGCGCGACCGCGTACGCGGCGTCGCGCGGCTTCTCGGTGCCGTGGATCACCTGGATGCGATGCTTCCTCACGTAACGGGCGAGCGCGACGAAATCGAGCGGGAAGGCGACCGACGCCGCGGCGCCACGCCAGATGTCGGCGGCGGCGCGCTGGCTCAGGCCCGGCGCGAACTGGGTGGGCCTGAGGCGTATGTCGGGGATGCGCGCGATCGCCTCGAACGAAGGCGTGGTCTTGCCGGGCGCGGGAGCGCTGCACGCGACGTGGACGCCGAAGCGGGAGCGATCCAGGTGCCGCATCAGGTGGGCGTGAATCAGCGAGTCGGCGCCGAACGCCGGCTGCGACTGCACGAACAGCACGTTGACCCGGTCGGATGACTGCATGGACTCTCCGGAGGGCGCCTTTCACGCCGCGCGCATGGCGTCGCCGCGCCGCACGATGGCGTGAAACCCGCGCGAACCTGCCGTCTCGTACACCGCGCTCCAATACAGCAGATTCGCGAGAGCGCTGCACGCCTTCTGCACCGGCCAGGCCGTGTCCGGCAGTCCGGGTAGGTTCGGCAGCGCGCTCGCTCCCGTGACGGCCGCGCGCAGCGCCGAAACCGTCAGCGCCTGCCGGCGTTTGCCGGCGGCGCACGACATGATGAGGCTCCGCATCAGCCCGTCGAGGCGCGACCAGTTGCCGCCGAGCACGTGCACGAGCTCGTCCTCGCCGCGACGGGCGAGCATTCGCGTGTCGAGCGTTCCGTAACTCGTCTGCGTGCTCATCCACGACTCGAGGCTGCGTTCGGCGTGGTGCAGGCCCCGCGCGCGCGGGTTGAAGCGGAACCCGAGCCCGCGATCGCGCATGCGCATGGCAAGCTCGATGTCCTCCGCGCGGCGGTACTCGGGGTCGAAGCCGCCCGCCTCGACGATGTGCCGCTTCGGCAGCGAGGCGTTGCCCGTCCAGAACTGGCGGTACGTGGGCTCCCACTCGCCGCGTCCCATGGCGGTGTATTGCTTCTCGAGCTGAGCCTGCTCCCAGGCGACCCACGGGTGCTCGTAGTGCTCGAGCGACTCCATGGTACCGATCACGGCGACCTCCGGAGCGCCCTCGTGCGACTTCAGGTGCTCGGCCAAGAGCTCCGGCTCGGGTACGACGTCGTCGTCGAGAAACAGCACGAGCGCCGCGCGCGCCAGCTCGACGCCCGCGTTCCTGGCCCGCGCCGGCCCGCCGTTCTCCTGGCGCGAGGAACGCAGCGCGAACGGGAATTGCCGAGCCGCGAGCCAGGCGCTCGTGTCGTCCGTCGACCCGTCGTCCACCACGATGACTTCGAAGCTCGCGGCCGGCAGGCTCTGCCGTTCGAGCGCGGCGAGCACCCGCCCCAGCCGGACACGCCGATTGTAGGTCGGAACGACCACGCTCAGCTCGACCGGAAGCGACACTCGCGTGCTCGTATCACTCGAGCCGAGCGCCGTAAAGCCGAGCGGGCGCTGCGCCGGTCCCTCCCGCAGCGCAACCAACCACCCTAGGGAGCAACCAACAAAGCCGGTGCCGGCCCCGGCCCGTCCAGCGCGCGCAGGAACGCCTCGAGTTGGCGGGCCTCGGCCTTGCCGAGGCCGAGCGGCTCGATTTCCGAGCTGCCCGGAAAGCCGCCCCGCGCGCCGCCGTCGACGAAGAAGCGCACCGCGTCCCGCAACGAGCGAAATCGGCCGTCGTGCATGAAGCTCGGGCGGCGACCGACGCAACGCAGGCTGGGCGTTCGGAACGCGCCGGCTGCGACCGAAGGCGCGCGTTCGAGGCGGCCGTCGTAGCCGTCGCTGAAGGCGCTCTTCGAGTTCAACGGATCGGCGTGGAGCTTCGGAAACCCGGCCGCAACGCCGAGGTCACCCGCGCTGTTCACGCCGGTGAACGGAATGAGCTCGCCGGCAAGGCCGATGTTGTGAAACTGGTGATCGGTGAAGAGCGGGCCTTGATGGCAGCGGCTGCAGCCCGCCTTGCCGGCGAAGAGCGCGGCACCCGCCTGCTCGTCGGCGGCGAGCGCCGCGTCGTCTCCTGCGAGCCACGCGTCGAAACGTCCGGGTCCGCAGCTGAGGCGCCGCAGGTACGCCTCGATCGCCTTGCCGAAGTTGACGACGACTCGCGTCAGCGTCGCGTCGCCGCGGCCGGGTTTCTCGCACACGTCGCGGGCGGGATCCGGCGGAAACGCGCCGCAGCCCGCCGCGTCCGCCTCGAGCTCCGGGTAGCCGCCGAGGCTCGGCAACGGGCCGAAGACGCTCTCGTACTCGTCGCGGTAGTGACGCGCGAGGCTTTGCGCGACGAACAGGCGCGAGCTGTTCAGCTCGAGCGGGCTCTCGACGGGAACGAAGACCTGATTGAAGAAGCTGTCGTGGCGGCCGTCCCACATCAGAAACGTCACGTGGCCTACATCGAGGAGCGAGGGCGCCCGGCGCCGCGTCCAGCCCGACGCGAGCGAGAGTTGCCGGCGGGGGCTGCGCGTGTCGGCGAAGACGCCGCGCTCCGGGACGTGGCAGCTCGCGCACGCGACCTTGCCCGTCTCGCCGCGGCGTCCGAGCGTCCCGCCGCTGCCGTCGTTCGCCTCGTCCAGCAGCGGGCCCGAGAAGCGCGTGTCGAAGAACAGCTTTTGTCCGAGCGTGGCGGCGCGCGGATCGTCGGCGAAACGGTTGGTCGGGTCCGGCGTCGCGCGGAGCCGCGAGTACGCATAGCTCGAGAACGCGTCGCGCAGCGACGGCTGCCCGGCGTGCGGAGCGCAGGCGCCGACGAGCGCGAGCACGATGGCGAGGATGGGAGCTTTGACCACGGCCTTCCGCCCTCGAGCGTCGAGAGCCGAACCAGCTTATCTGCTCGCGCCAGCGTCTGCGGCGGTAGTGTTACGGTAGCTCGGGCGGGGCTTTCAGGTCCGAATCGGGACCGGGACCGTCCAGCGCCCGCAGGAACGCCTCCAGATCCGAGCGTTCCGTGTCGGTCAGCCCGAGCGGCGCGATGTCGGCGACGCCGACGTAGCCTTCCGGCGCGCCGCCCTCGTCGAACATGCGGATCACGTCCGAGATGCTGCGGATTTCGCCGCTGTGCATGAAGGCGGGCCGCCCCACGAGGCAGCGCAGACCGGGCGTGCGGAACGCCCCTTCCAGACCGGAGGTGTCGCCGATCTGGTCGAGCCGGCCGTCGTCGCCGTCGCTGAACGGTCCGCGCGGCCCCAGCCAGTCGTCGTGCACCCCTGCGAGGCCGACGGCCGCGCCCGGATCGTCGGCATTGTCGACGCCGGTGAAGGGGATGATCCCGGCCGGGGCACCGACGTTGTAAAACTTCTGATCGCTGAAGTAGGGGCCCGTGTGACAGCGAGCGCAATCGGCCTTGCCGACGAAGAGCTCCGCGCCTGACTGCTCTTCCAGGCTGAGCGCGCCGGCGTCGCCGTCGAGCCACGCGTCGAAACGGCTCGGCCCGCAGCTGAGCTCGCGCATGTAGGCGGCGATCGCCTTGCCCATGTTGGCGACGACCCGCGTCACGTCCTCGTCGTCCCGGCCCGGCTTCGGGCAGCCTTCGTGCACCGGATCGGCGGGGAACTCGCTGCAGCCGGCGTCCTCGGGCTCGAGCTCCTCGAACGCGTCGAGCGCCGGCAGCGGGCCGAAGATGGCCTCGTACTCCGCGCGGTAGTGGCGCGCGATCTGCTGAGCGGCGAACAGCCGAGAGCTGTTGAACTCGAGCGGGCTCTCGAGCACGTTGAACACGATGGTAAACGCCGTCGTCGCCCGCCCGTCCCACGTGAGCAGCGGGCTCTGCATCGCGTCCACCAGCGCCGGGCTCTTTCGGTGGGTCCAGCCCGACGCCAGCGAGAGCTGCCCGCGCGCGCTCCGCGTATCCACGTAGCTACGATTCTCGGGCATGTGGCAGCTCGCGCAAGAAACGCGCCCCGTTTCGCCGCTCACGCCCACCGTCCCCGGCAGCCCCGTGTTGTCCTCGGACAAGAGCGGGCCCGAGAAGCGCGGATCGAAGAAGAACTTCTTGCCGAGGACCGCCGCGGCCGGGTCGTCCGCCCAGCGGTTCGTCACGTCCGGCGGGGCCGCGGCGTTCGCGGGCAGCTTGTGTCGTTCGAGCTTCTGCATCACCTCCGCGTCCAGAAATAGCGCCCGCACCTCGGCTTCGCCCTCGCAGCCGGAGAGAACGAGGCCGAGCAGGAGCACGGAGAGCGCGCGCGTCATTTCGAAGCGTCGACCGTGATGTCGATGTTGCCGATCGCCTCGATGCCGTCGTTCTCGTGCTGGAACTCGAGGACGTTGGTACCGGGGACGAGCTGCGTGAGGGGTACGTTCAGGCTGACGGTGCGGAGCAGGTCGCCCATCAACTTGCTCGACAGCGAATAGTCCTGCCAGCCGTTGCCGTTCAACTGGTACTGCAGGCCGCGGCCGCCCCAGCCTAGCGCGTTGAAGTTCAGCGTCGCCCGGACCGCGTCCGTGAGATCGACGTCGGCGATCTCGAAGCGCTGGCCTTCCTTGATGTCGAAGCCGTGGACGACGCCCACCTTGTAGTATTCGCTGCAGTTGCCGCAGGTGGTCGCCTCGGCGTCGCGCGCGCTTTCCTGCGCGTCGTAGCCGCGCGGCGTGGGGTAGCGCGGGCCGTCGAAGCCGATGTTGTCCCAGCGGTAGGCCTGAGTGGAGGTGGCGTGCTTGCCTTGCGAGTTCGGAACTTTGCCGGCGTTGTAGTGAACGTGCTGAAAGTGCAGGTAGCCGACCTCGAACGTGAGATCGAGATCGTAGGTGACGATGTGTTTGAGCTCCGTGCCGTCGAAGTCGCTGACGAAGAACTCGGCCTTGTTCTTCGAAATCTCCAGGCGGAAGCGGTTGAGCTTCGTGTCCCGGACCTTGAAGCAGTTGCCCGAGATCTGGCGGTCGCTCAAGACCTCGTAGTCGTCGAGTTCCACCACGCGGCCGATGTTGTTCCCGGTGACGTCGCCGAAGCAGTCGCCGTGCGGCAAGACCTGGAAACCGACGGCGCCCCTCGCGGTGTACGATTCGATGGTGGGCGCCCCGTGATAAGGGATGGGCGTCGGATCTTCGGAGATCCAGATCTCGAGCCACCAGCCGTGGCCGTCCCAACCGTCGTTGCGTTTGGCGTCGACGTCGAAGACCACCGTGCCCGTGCGGCCCGTGAAGTCGAACGGCTGGCGAATGCGCATCGAGTTTTCGACGAGGGTCCCGTTGTCGTTGAACACCTCGTTCAGCTGCCCGCCGCAGACACGCACGTCCTGGAGCGCGTCCACGTTGCTGAACTGCTCTCCGCACATCGAGGGAACGTCGGTGTTCGACGAGTCGGTCGTGGTGTGTTTGTTGCCCTGCTCGTCGTAGTAGATGCTGGCGCTGTTCGAGGTCGCCCGGCCGAACCAGCGGTTGGTCACGTTGCCCCAGCGCGCGAAGCTCCACGTCTTCTCGTCGATGTCGGCGCCGCGACCGCCGGGCTTCGCCTCGTCGAACGTTTCACAGAAGGCCGGCTCCGGGAGGCCGCATCCCGGCGGCAGGTGATCGTCGATCGGCTTCGGCCCGTCCGGCGGCTTCTGCTCGTCGGGGGGCGACTCCGATGCCGGCCCCGGCGTGGAGCCGCCGCAGGCCATGAACAGAGGCGCGAGCGCCACCAGGGTGCGAAGATAATTCGATGTCACAAGCGTCTCCTTGCGATGGGACCCGCTCTCCGATCCCCGAGCGGGGCTAGCGAATTTACCACCAGCGTACGAAACTCGCAACCGACCGCGCCCCGTTTGCGCCCGCCGGATCCACATCCCGCCACATTCAGATTCGACGAGTGGGCCGCCGGGTCACGAGTTCGAAACGAATGACTATTTCAACTGCCGCCTGGAACGGCCGGAGCCTCTCCGGAAGTAAGGGTTAACTTCAGACTACGGCTCGCCGGCGTCTCGTCTGCCCTCCTTGGAAGGAATACGAGTCCGGTGCGATTGGATCGGAGCCCTCGCGACGGGATGCGAGCCCGGCGCTTCACAGTGTCTTGATGACTTTTGCGGGAACGCCGGCGGCGACGGTGCGCGGCGGAATGTCCTTCGCGACGACGCTGCCTGCGCCGATCACGCTGCCCTGTCCGATGCGCACGCCGCGCAGCACGACCACGCGCGTGCCGAGCCAGACGTTCTCTTCGAGCACGATCGGCGCGGAGGGGGGCTGTTCCTGGCGACGTTCCGGCTCGATGCAGTGAAAGTCGTTGTCGATCAGCGTGCAGTACGTGCCGATGCTCGAGTTCGCGCCGATGCGAATCGACAGCGTCGCGCCGATCGAGCAGCCGTAGTTGATGAAGGTGCGCTCGCCGATTTCGAGGAGCGCGCCCGCGCCGACGCGGAGCTCCAAGGGGACCACCGTCGACATCAGCCGCACGCGGTCCCCGATCAGCAGCCGGCCGTCGATGGTGACGGCGGCGCGTCCCCAGAGTCGCACGCGCGGTCCGAGCGACTCGGCCTCGCGGAGCTGCCAGCGGGCGCCGAGCACCGCTTGCGCGTTGTGCCAGTGCTTTCGAACGTCGGCTACACCGGGACTCATTCTGCCTGCCGTCTCGAAGCCGACGAGAGCTCAGCTCGCGAGGCCCGTCAAGAATTCGTCCCGGCCTCGGCCGGCGACGATTGATGGGAGCGCGTCCGTGCGAAGACGGAAGGCGTTGTGCTGGACGACGCGCCGTCGCAGCAGTATCAGCCTTCGCGGATGTCCTCGCCCGAGCCCGTGCGACCGCGCCTTCACCTGGCGCACGTAGACGGCCTGAGGGCGCTCGCGGCGCTGATGGTTTTCGTGAACCACGCGTTCGCGCAAGCCTGGACGCCGGGCACCACGCCCGCCCCCGAACGGCCCTGGTCGCTGTTCTCCTATTCGCTCGTGACCGGGCACCTCTCCGTCACCGTCTTCATCGTGATCTCCGGGTTCTGCCTGGCCCTGCCGGTCGTCGCGGAGGGCGGCGGGCGGCTGCCGGGCGGCGTCCGTCGCTTCCTCGAGCGGCGTTCGCTCAGGATCCTGCCGCCCTATTACGCCGCCGTCGTCCTCTCGCTAGCGCTGATCGCGACCGTGATCGGGGAGCGCACCGGCACGCTCTGGGACGTGCCGCTCATCCTCTCCTGGGTCTCGATCGTGAGCCACCTGTTCCTGGTGCAGAACCTGTTCGCGACGGGCTCCATCAACTACGTGTTCTGGTCGATCGCCGTCGAGTTCCAGATCTACCTCTTGTTCCCCGCGCTGCTCTGGCTGTGGCGGCGCATCGGTCCGCTCGCGACCATCGCGGTGGCGCTCCTCCTGGGCTACGCGCTCGGGCTTTCTTCGAGCCGCATCTCGCGCGCCAATCCACACTTCGTCGGCATGTTCATGATGGGCGTGCTCGCGGCGCACGTCGCGCTCTCGGAGTCGCCGGTGTTCGCGCGGGCGCGCCGCCTGCCCTGGGGACTCCTGGCGCTGTCGGCGCTCGTCGTGGCAGGCGTGCTGATCCCCCTCTGGGGCGTCGAGACCTCCACGTATCGCTTCCGCGTTCTCGACCTGCCGGTGGCGATCATGGCCACGGGCTTGCTCGTGGTTTCCTCGCGGCCGGAGCCCAGCGCGGCGCGGCGCCTTTTGGGCTGGAAGCCGCTCGCCTTCCTCGGCACGTTCTCCTACAGCCTGTACCTGATTCACGCGCCGCTCTTGCAGGTGCTCTGGCAATACGTGCTCAATCCCCTGGGGTTCGCGCGTCCCGCCATGTTCGTGTTCCTGCTCACGGTCGGGCTCGCCGTCGTGTTGCTCTGCGCCTACCTCTTCTTTCTCGCGATCGAGGCGCCATTTCTGCGCTCGGCACGCGCGCGGCGGGGGAGCCCTGCGCCTCTGCCGGCGGGCTAGGCGCGCTCCCCGCAACGATGTCGCTGGTCGCCGTCACCATCCTCGCGCAGACGCTGGCTGCCTCGGTGGGCGACCGCGCCGAGCTCCGCTACCTGCACGAGCCGCCCGATTCGCGGATGGAGCTCGAAGATCGCGCGTTCCTCGGCGCCTCGTTCGGCTTCCCGTGGGCGAAGCTGCGCGCGAGCTACGCGCCGAGCGTCCTCGTCTCACCGCTCGAGAGCTCGAACCGGCAGGTCTTCGTCGAACACGCCCTCGACGCCGGGCTCGATACCGGCGGCGGCATCACCCTGTACCAGGGACGCCGCACCGTGCTGCGCTTGCAGCTCGCCGCGAACTACAGCCAGCGCGACGTACGGCGCCAGCTGCTCGGCGCTCCCGCTCCGCAAGGCGTACCCCGTCCCCCCACGGAGTCCCCGGATCCACCCGACCCGAACCAACCCGCCCCGAGCGGCCCCGAGCAGCCCGAGCAGGTGGACGCGCCTTCGTCCGCCGAGCTCGTGCGCGCGACCGACCAGACCGTCTACTCGGTCTACGGCAGAGCCGGGCTCGCCCTGAACCATCGCTTCAGCGGGCGAAGCGTGCTCGACGTCTCGTCGGGCTACGGCATCACCTCGGGTCTCGGCCGGACCTCGCTCGAGCTCAGCCCGCTACTCCACCTGGTGGACGCCAGCGCGGGTTTCCGGCAAGCCGTCTCGCGTCGCGACACGCTCGTCACGACGCTGAGCGGCTACTACGACTACGGCCCGCGCGAGGAGCACCGCTCCTGGTACGTGAGCGCCGATCAGGGGCTCCTGCACGTGTTCAGCGCGCGCACGCTGGGCGAGGCGAGCGTCGGCGTCGCGTACACGCTCGTCGAAGAGCAGGGCGTCCGCGACGAATGGAGCGTCGCGCCCAAAGCCTTGCTCGCTCTGAACTACAATACGCGGCTCGCGCGCGGACAGCTGTCGCTGCGCATCAGCACCACCTACGCGCCGGTGCTGGATCGCTCGACGCTGGTCTTCGACAAGCGCTTCGACGTTTACGGATCCGCGTCGTGGACGCGCCGCAGGCTCAATCTCTACGCGAACGTGCAGGGCACGATCAGCGCGGAGCCGGACGATCCCGGCTCGCTCAACTCCGTTGCGGCGACCGCCGGGTGGCTCTACGACCTCGGCGCCGGATTCACGCTCGATCAGGGCGTGCGCGCGGCGTGGCAGACCTTCGAAGGCGAAGAGGTGATCCGCCCGAGCTGGGCGCTGTTCCTCGCGATCAACTGGAACTTCGAGGTTCTGAACGAGAAGCTGTGGTGAGCCTGGCGCTCCCCGGTCAGTCTTTGGCAGGGGCAGGATTCGCCGCCTTGGCGCCGGAGAGCGGGACGTCGATGACCGTGATGGACCAGGGGGGAAGCTCCTGGCCGAGGACGCGGCCCACGGGAGCGGCGACCGTGCGTTCGGCGAGCTCCGGCTCGCCCGCGCGGTAACCGTAGCTCCGGTACTTGGCGGGGACTCCGCACGTGCCCACGTCGATTTGGGCCTCCACCGCGTGATCGGGGCTCAGGTTCAAGATCACGCCGACGAGCTCGTGCGTCGCCTCGTCACGCGAAGCAAAGAACGAGACGCCGGGGGCGCTCTCGGTCGAGACCGACCAATCGAGGAAGCGCCCGCCTCGGCCGTCGAAGTTGCGGAA
>DASXWF010000053.1:0-3806 GCA_036503835.1 Polyangiaceae bacterium
TAGCCTCCTCACCCCAAGATGACGAGCAGCGGCGGCAATCAAAAGTTGGATGACATTGCCGGCGCCGCCGCGAAGGTTGCCGAGCGATTGGCGTCGCCGGAAGCGCAAGGGCGACTGAAGTCGGCGGCAGCGGTCTCGAACGATCGTGCCAAGGCAATTGTCGAAAGCGCCATCATCGATCCAGCGTTCCTAAAGAAGCGCGTAACGATCTAGCCGCCTCTTCATGCCGGCGTGGCAACCAGGACTTCGACCAGTCCTGTCCGCCGATCGCGAACAAGTTGGATCCATGCGGCACCTCCGTGGAAGGAGAAAGCGACGGGCCAGCTCCGCGATCTCTCGCGAGGGCTGACCCGTCGGTGTGGCGTTCAGCCTGTTGCCTCGGCCGCCGTCGTGTCCGGCACCGCTTCGCCATCCTGCTTCGCTCGCCGGCGAGCCGAGCGCTGGCGGCGCTCGTACACGCTCGTGAACTTCCGGGTGATTTCCGGGTGGCTCCGGAACACGTACGAAGCCGCACGCCGGACGCGCTTCACGCGGTCGGCGAGAAGCGTGAGGAGGCGATTTCGTAGCGCGAGCGCCTGGCGCTGGGCGTCGGGCGTAGCGCGCGTGAGTGCGATGGCCGACTGTTCGCGGAGGGCCGCGGCGAGCGCGCGCGCTTCTTCGATGAGGTTGACGTCGAAGCCCGCGAGCTGGCCGAGGCCGTCCTGGTGCTGCCCGGCGAGCTCCGCGTAGCCCTCGAGCGCGAGGGCCATCGCGTCCTGGGACGCCGAGTCCGCGAAGGCGACACGCAGGCGCTCGAGCTTCTCGTCCGACTCGTCTTGCTTGGCATCGTCGAACAGGAACTCGAGAGCCGAGCGGATCTCGCTGAGCACGAAGTCCGCGCGATCGAGCGGCGCGTCCCCGGCGCGTTGCACCAGCACCAGGTAATCCGAGTGCGCCGCGGCCACCGCCAGCTGGAGCTCCCGGATCTCGTTAGCGACCTGCAAAGTGACCGTGCCGTTCGTTGCCACGCCGACGAAGCCCGGGATGCGAACACCCTTCGCCTCGGCCTTGGGTTCCCAGTAGTGCGCGAGCATCGACGCGACGTCGATCGCTTCGCCGAGGATGATGTGCACGGGAGCGTTCGGTCGCGCTTCCTCGGCGTCTCCCGCGAGAGGGGTCCACTTGTTGAGAGCCGCGTCTGCTTGTTCCTTGAGTTTCTGATCCATGATGATTCTCCTGACTGTTCGGGTTGCGCGGCACGCGAGCAGTCCTCCGCCCGTTGTCCGGGACGGGTTGACCTGTCCGGGACGGTCCGATGGTGTCCGGGACGGCCTTACCGTGTCCGGGACGGGCTCACCCCTGTCCGGGACAGCCTTACCCGTGTCCGGGACGGCTCCACCGCTGTCCGGGACCGCCTTACTCCTGTCCGGGACGGCTTCCCCGTGTCCGGGAGGGGCTTTTTCTCGATCCGACCGCTCGAATTACCGCGTGACGAGACCTTCAGCAGGAGACGTGCCAATCGCGGCCGCGCCAAAAACCGCGTGTTTTCGCTGCACCTGGGTCGGCGCCCGTGCCCCAACCCAGATTTTGCCCTACTCGGGCCCAACTGAACCCAAGTCAGCCCAACTGAACCCAACCGAACTCGAGGGTGGTTGTTTCACAAAGCGGATCTACTCTCTCGGAGGCGGCGCGTCGCATGGCGGGTGAGTTCACGCTGCGGGTGTGGAATCCGGGGCTACAGGAGCCTTCGACCGAGAAGACCATTCTCGGCGCTGCGCTGCCGCTCGATCGGACCCTGCTCGGCGTTCACGACGCGAGCGTCTCTCGCACCCCGAACGCGCCGAAGCTCCGGCCCTTGTCGGCTGCCGAGCTCGAGCTGGAAGTCCCGGAGCGATCGGCCCGGCGCGTGCTGGTGTTCGAAGGGCTGAGATTCGACGTGCTCCAGACTGCGGTGCCGCCACCACGCGTGGCGTGGAAGATTGAGCCGGGACAGCTCGGTCGCGCGGGGCGGCTCGTCTGCGGGAGAGCGGCTTCACTCGCGCTGGTGCGTCGCATCGAGTGGGACCAGGCGGGTCCGACGCACCACGTGATCCTCCTGCCGAAGGCGCTCTTCGTCGCGCCCGGCGAAAAGGCCCGGCTCGCGACACCGGCGCCGCTCCTGATCGGCGACGCCGCGCTCGACGCCACGCCCAACGACACCCAGGTGCCGATGACCATCCCCAGTCACGGCGAACGAACCAGCTCATTTCGGCTCGGCGACGTGGAAAAAGTGCTCGAGCCGCTCGATCGCCTGGACGGCTTTCCGAGCGGACAGCCGCACGGCCGCTTGCGCCTCCCGGATTCGAATGACGACCTCGACCCCGACGACATTCTCCCCGTCGTGAACGGATTCCTCGAACGCTCACAGCGCGAACATCTCTTCTTCCCGGTCCTCGAAGACCAACGCCGCCCGCGCCTCGGCCTCGGCTACCAGCGCCGCGACGGCAGCGTCGGCGCGATCGTCGGCAGCGTCGACCCGGAGCGCTTCCTCGAAGAGCTAGCCGCGTACTTGAAGGGCGGAGCCCCCCGAACCTCGGCCAGCATCCTGCCCGTGTCGCAGGTAAAGATCCCGACGCAATCCACCGAAGCGCGGCCTGTCGTCACACGCTTCGGGAGCGCCGAAACGAGAAACCTCCGCTTCGGCGCCGTCCTCCAACGACTCGCGAACGTTGCCGACTCCGACCTCGGCGTCCTCCTCCTCGGAGAGAGCGGAACCGGCAAGGAACACCTCGCGAAGGAACTCCACGCCGCCTCCCCGCGACGCCGCGGCCCATTCGTCGCCATCAACTGCTCCGCGATCTCCGACGACCTCATCGAAAGCGAACTCTTCGGCCACCGAAAGGGAGCCTTCACGGGCGCCCAGGCCGACCGCGGCGGCGCCTTCTCAGCAGCCGACGGCGGCACCCTCCTCCTCGACGAAATCGGCGACGCCCCACTCCGTGTCCAGGTCGCCCTCCTCCGCGCCCTAGAATCCCGCCGCATCAAACCCGTCGGCGCCGATCACGAACGAGAAATCGACGTCCGCGTCCTGGGCGCCACCAGCTGCCCCGTCCGATCCCTCATCGAAGCCGGCCGCTTCCGCGAAGACCTCTACTACCGCCTCGCCGAACTCACCGTCGAACTACCGCCCCTTCGCGACCGGCGCGAGGACATCCCCGCCCTCGCCGACCGCCTACTCGCCAACCTGCGCGAAGGTGTCACCATCTCCCGCCAAGCCGAAGCACTTCTCCTGCAACACGACTGGCCCGGCAACGTCCGCGAGCTCAGAAACGCGCTGAAGCGCGCCGTTGCGCTCAGCCGTGGCACGGGAGTCCTCCAGGCGGTTCACTTCGCGCCGCTGGGTCCCAGCGAAAACCCGGGGGAAGCAGCGGGCGGAATCGTGTTCCCGGCGCACGTCATGATTCAAGCGGAGCGGCTGTGGCGCGATGGGGAACTCGCCAGTGGAGACGCGGGGACGAGGTACGAGCAGAGGGCGCTCGTCCGGGCGTGCATGCTGTACATTGCCGCAACGACTCCGGTCGTAGCGTGGCCGAAGGCGTTGTCGCAGCACTGGCATCGGTTGTTCGGGGAGAGGTGGGCGACGTCGGAGGACGGGCGGGGGCTCAGGGAGCTCGTGAAAGAGTTGGGGATGGATCCCAAGGATGAAGGGGCGAGGGCGAGGGTGGGCGAGGCGGTGGCGAGGGCGTAGGCATCGTCGAGGAACTTTCCGCACCGTCGACTTGGACGACGGTCTATCTAAGCTCCAGTCGTACAAGCCGCTTCGCCGGAATTCCCGGCAAGTCAAGACT
>DASXWF010000054.1:0-2085 GCA_036503835.1 Polyangiaceae bacterium
CGCGTTCTACGGCGACGACGACGTGTGGGTGTACATCAACGGCCGCCTCGCGCTCGACCTCGGCGCGCCGCACGAGCGGCTCCAGGGCACCGTCACGATGAACGGCGCCATGGGCAGCTGGACCATCCTCACGACCGACACGACCGGCGCCGTGGTGCCTCCCGCGGCCGGTGGCACGGGCATGGTCGACCTCGGCCTCGAGATGGGAAAGACGTACGAAATCGTCGTTTATCACGCCGATCGTCACCCGCGTGAGTCGAACTACCAGCTGACGCTCTCCGGCTTCCCGACGACCAAGACGACCTGCCAACCGCGCTGCGGCGACGCGGTCGCGACGGCGGCCGAAGAGTGCGATTGCGGCGACGGCTCGTTCCCCGCGCCGGAAGGCTGCATCGGAGCGAACTCGGACGACTCGTACGGCGGCTGCAGCTCGGATTGCCACTACGGCCCCTACTGCGGCGACGGCGTGACGAACGGCCCCGAGCAGTGCGACAACGGCGGAATGAACGGCATCCTCACGGTGCGACCGGTTCCCTGCACCACCGCCTGCGTCATCGCGCCCTACTGCGGCGACGGCGAGGTCAACAACGTCGGCGAGCAGTGCGACCCGCCGAACGGTGGCGACTGCGACCAGGCCTGCATCAAGGTCTCGAAGTAAGGCGGAACAGCCGCGGGAGGAGCGGGCCTGAAGTTAGCGAGCTTCTGGCCCGCGCTCCGGGGGCGCCTCGAGACTCGAGCGCTCGGTGATTTTCCGACGCCGGTCGAGCGCGTGCCGGTGCTCGAGCAGGAGCTCGGCGCGGCGCCGCTCTACTTGAAGCGCGACGACCTCTCGAGCCCGGTGTACGGCGGGAACAAGGTCCGGACGCTCGAGTACCTGTTCGGCGTCGCTCGGGCCGAGGGGGCGAAGACGATCTTCGCGACCGGCGCGTACGGGTCGAACCACGCCGTCGCGACGGTGCTCCACGCCGCGCGCGCGGGGCTCGAGCCCGGCGCGATCCTGTTTCCGCAGCCGTACTCGTGGGCGGCGCTCGAGAATCTGCGGGTGAGCCTGGTGCGAGCCCGCTCGCTCTCGGTGCTGCCCCACTGGTCGCTGGTGCCGTATGCGATCTGGCGCGCGCGGAGCGCCGTGCAGAGCGTGATGCTGCCCGGAGGCGCGACGCCCGACGGCGCGCTCGGTTACGTCGCCGCCGCGCTGGAGCTCGCGGAGCAAGTCGCGAACGGGACGCTCGAAGCTCCGCGCTGGGTCGTCGTCGGCATCGGTTCGACGTGCACCACGGCGGGGCTGCTCGTCGGCTTCGCGCACGCGGCGCGGCTCGGCCTCGGCTTCCGCGTTCCGCCGCGCGTGCTCGCCGTACGCGTGACCCCGTGGCCCGTGACCAGCCGCTCCCGGATCCTCGGGCTCGCGGCGCGCACCTCCGCCCGGCTCGCCGAGCTCGCGTCCGACCCGAGCCTGCGCCTGGAACGCACCCTGCTCTCGCCGCTGCTCGCGCTGGACGGGGCGGAGCTCGGCCCGGGCTACGGCCGGCCGAGCGACAGCGGGCTGGCCGCGCTGGAACTGTTTCGCCGCCACGAGCTGTTCGCGCTCGACACGACGTACAGCAGCAAGGCGTTCGCCGGCTTCGCCAAGCTCGCTCGAGAGCTTCGCGAAGGCCCGCTGGTCTTCTGGTCGACCAAGTCGACCGCGCCGCTTCCGAACGTGACTCCGGACGAGCTTGCTGCGGCGCCCGCGCGAGCACGGCGCTGGCTCGCCCGAGCGGAAAGCGAGCTCGGGAAACGCGGGGAGCTCCCCGCAGGCTACCCAGGCGGCACCTGAGGGACTGCACCCGCTCCCCGCCTTGATCGATCGCCAATTTTCCGTGGCCGCAGGTGTGAGGCCGCAGAAAATCGGCTCGCATGGCCCAATCTGGTCGCCGTATTTCTTGGTTCCATCACGGCAACTGAGTTGCGGTGTAATACTCGGCCGAGGGCCGGATGCTCCTCGCCATCGATATCGGCAACACTCACATCAAGTTCGGGCTGTTCGAGGGAAAAAAGCTCGAACACAAGATTCGCCTCGTCACGGACCAGCAGCGTACCGAGGACGAA
>DASXWF010000055.1:0-8086 GCA_036503835.1 Polyangiaceae bacterium
CGCAAGCTCAGGAGCTTGCGTTCGATCTCGTTCTGTCCCGGACGCTCGAGCTTCCCGGCTCGCACCTGGCGATCGAGCACCGTCCGGTGATTGCACTCGAGAAAATTCGCGAGCTCGGTGGGCGTGAACGCCGCGGGCATCCGCAAGGCCTAGCGCGATCGGCGGCGAGCCGACAGCCTGCGTTGCGCCGGCCCGAGCGTCGTGACAGGGTCGAAGCATGACCTGGGGCAAATTGGTGGCGGTTTTGCTGGTCGGTACCGCGGCGCTCGGCCTGCACGCGTGCAGCTCCGGATGCGACCAGGAAACGGTCGATCGCGCGGTCGCATTTCTGGAATCTCACCAGGCTTGTGAGTCCGACGATGATTGCGTCGTGGTGGGGGACTACTGCGAGGAGCTCCCCGGCGGGTACTGTGGGCAGCTCACCATGAACCGCGCGGGGCTCGAATCCGCGGAGTGGCAGGCCATCGCGGCTGACCTCGAAGGCTGCGCGCCGAGCGAGTGCACGGTCTGCCTGGCCGCGCTGGTTCCGGGCTGCGCGAACGGCAGCTGCGGTGGGCCCTGAGGAGGTCCCGAACAGCTGTGCCGAATCAGCTCGCCGGCTTGTAGCGCCGGGCGAGCAATCCGGTTGCCGTGGTGAGATCGAGATCCGCGAGCAGCAGGCCCTCTTCCCCGTACGGCTGGTAGCAAAGCAAGGTGCCGTCCGGTCGCGCGACGGCCGACGTCGTCGGCGAACCCGCGCCGGCGTAGTTGACGGTCGCGAAGTAGCAGGTGTTTTCGGCGGCACGGCAGAGCACCGCGTTCTCGTGAAAGCTGTTGCGGGGGTCGCCGTACGCGGTCGGGCGGAACGACCCGGGCTCGGCCTCGTGAAATTGTGGATGGAACACGACCTGCGCGCCGTGCCGAGCCGCCCAGCGCACCGTCTCCGGATAGCGCCAGCCTTCATGGCAAATCACGATGCCGAAGACGAGCGCACCGCTCCGAAAGATCCGCCGTTCGGTGCCGGGCGCATAGGTCCGCTCCTCCGACGGATCGAGCTGCACCTTGTCCTGGAATCCGAGGCGTGTTCCGTCGGCGGCGATGACCAGCGCGGTCGCCCTGGGTAGCTCGCTCGCGGCATCGAGGCGCTCCGTTCCGAGAATCACCGCGACGTTCGCGGCTGCGGCGGCGGCAGCGACGGCGGACCAGGCGCTCTCCAGGAACGCCGCCTCGGGCGACGCCGGCGCCTGACCGAGGCGGCGATAGCCGGGTACGAAGCACTCGGGAAAGCACACGAGCCTGGCCTCGGCTCGGGCCGCCTGCGCGACGGCGGCGGTGGCGAGCGTGACGGACTCGGCGGGATTCGCCGGAAATCGAAGGTTGGCGAGCGCGATGCGAAACGGGTTCATGGGCGTCGAATCGGGGCAAGCGCTCCCGTTTCCCTGCCTTACATCAGACGCGTATCCGCCGGGGCTCGATCGAAACGACCGTGCAATCCGTCGACGTAGTTGACGGGTGCGGCGGCGAGGTCGTTCGGGTCGGCATCGTCCAGCGTCATGACCTGGACGGCGTGGAACGTGCCGCCGAGCGCCTCGAGCGGACCGCCCTTGGCGAAGACGCGAATCCCGCACTTGCCGCAGAAACAGTAGGTGAGAAAGGGTTCAGCCATCCCGGGCGGCGTCCACCGATACTCGAACAGCGAGTCCGCTCCCGCGACGAGGCGAAAGCGTTCGGCGCCCTTGGCGAAGGCGAACCACGCTCTGCTCTTGCTGCAAACGGAGCAGTTGCAGCGGTTCGTGCCTTCCGCGAGATCGACCTCCGCTTGGTAACGAACCGACCCGCAGTGGCAGCTTCCCGAATAGGTCTTCACGGCCATACTTCCTCATTTCCTCGAAAAAAGTGCTCCCGGAACCACGCAGCTATGGTTGCTTTTTGCAACCGGTTGCGACTCTAGTTGACCGGTGCGAAAATGCAACCAGTTTTCGCGAGCCCCCGAACGTGGCTGAACCCCGCTCCTACTGCCCCATCAACCTGTCGCTCGAGATCTTCGGCGACAGTTGGACGCTGCTCATCCTGCGCGACCTGATGTTCGCGGGTAAGCGCCGTTTCCGCGAGCTGCTCGCCTCGGACGAGGGCATCTCCACCAATATCCTGGCCGACCGCCTGCGCACGCTGGTCGAGCACGGCATCCTCACCAAGAGCGACGATCCCACCCACAAGCAGAAGGCCATCTACAGTCTGACCGAGAAGGGCGTCGCCCTACTCCCGATCGTCGTGCAGATCGGCGCCTGGGGGTCGCGTTACGTTCCCGAGAGTCGGAAGCTCGACGCCCGCACGCGCGCCATGCTCCGCGACCTTCAAGAGGGTGGGCCGGCGCTCTGGAAGCGCTTGATGGAGGAGCTACGCGCGACCCACGTCGAAGCACGGACCTGAAGCGCGTGTCAGTTCGCTCTCAGGGATCGATCACGACGTTGCATTCCCAGTCGGCCGAGTCGGTGTAGCCGTCCCCGTCGTTGTCGATGCCGTCGCCGCAGGCGCAACCCTCGTCCGTGAGGTCGCTGTGGCCGTCGTAGTCGTTGTCGGAGCCGTCGCAGCAGGAGCCGCTGCTGCACGAGACCGTGCAATCGATGCTGGACCCGCACACGGAGGAGTCCGCGCCTTCGGCGCTCACGGCCGTACAGTCGGGAACCCCCGCGAGATCGCTCCACTGGCGCTCGAACTCGGTCTGGAACTCGGCGGCGAACGCCGCGTTTCGCACGTACAGGGTGTTCTCGTCGTTGTTCGCGTTGCCCGCGCTCGTCCAGTTCATGGAGCCGAACACCACGGCGGCCTGGCTCGGGATGGCGCTGTCGGCGACCGCCCACTTGCTGTGGCTCTTGCCGCCCCAGTTCTCCGTCTTGACCGGAATGCCCGCGCTGCAGAGCGCGGGGGTTTGCGAGTACGCGTTGCCGGCGCCGCCCGCGTCGATCACGACGCGCACGGCGACGCCGCGCGCGTCCGCGGCGAGGATGGCGGCGCCGATCTCCGCGCTCGTCAGGTAGAACATCGCGATGTCGAGGGTGCTCGTCGCGGCGTCGATGAGCGGAATGACCGCGTTGTCGCGTGCGTCGTCGGTCGGCGAGAAATAGCTCGTCACGACGGTGCTGCCGTCGGTGAAGTTGCTCTCGTCGAGCACGTGCAGCGTATTGTCGCTCTTTCTGTTGTGGAAGAGCCCCGCGAACATCTCGTCCATCTCGCCCGTGTAGATGTTCGCGAGCCGGAACGACTCGATGGTGGCCGCGACGTCCGAGTTGTATTCGCCCCCGAGCTCGGTGTCGCTGATGTTCGTGCTGCCGGTCCACACCTTCAGGCCGTCGAACACGAAGAACTTGTCGTGCATGATGTAGCTGTAGCCGCTGCCCGTGTCGCACACGACGCTGCCCGGATCGAGCGCCGCGATCAGGTCGTCGGTGTCGGGGTAGGCGAACGTCGTGCAGGTCGAGTCCTCGCTGTCGACGGCGCCGCGCACGACGACGCCTCTCGTCTGCGCCGCGACGAGCGCGTCGATCACGTGCTGCTGAGCGCGCACGCCGTAGATCGCGAAGTCGATCGACGTCGTGGCCGCGTCGATCAACCCGACGAGCTCCTGGCACATCGGTCGCGCGCAGCCGGACTCGGGTCCGCCGTGCTGGTTCGTCGTGAACTTCACGCTGAACGTGAAATCCTCCGGGAAGTCCTCGGGGTCGCAGGCGCCCGCGCTCGCTCCCAGGCTGGGCGCGCCGCACGCGCCGAAGCCGGCGAGCGAGCAATCGAGCCGCTGCCGTGACTGTCCGCTCGAGCAATCGAAGGGTCCGGCGCGCGTGCCCGCGAGCTCCACGCCGCCCGCGTCGGCGAGCCAGACCTCGTCGCTCGTCGTGATGCTGGTCCCGCGCGAGACCACGCTGCGCTGCCCGGCTGCGAGCGCCGCCTGGAGCGCCGAGCAGGCGGACCCGCCCGGTGCGGAGTCGCAGATCTTGAAGCTCGGGCAGCCGCCCGCCGCGCCGCAGAACACCTCGACCTTGTCGGCCGTCGTGCCGCCGTAGCTCGTGCTCTGAGCGACCTCGCTGATCACGAGCGCCGCACCCAGCGGCTCCTCGAGCTCGGTGCTGCTCTCTTCGACCCGTGCCGGTCCGCAGCCTGCCGCGGCCGCCAGCGCCAACACGAATCCCGTCCCGCAAAACCTCGATGTGCGCGCCATCCTGCCCTTCCGACTAGGCGACGGCATTGGCGGCCACAAGTCGTAGAAATTTGAGGACGCCTGGGTGCCGCCGTCCTAAATCGCCAGAATCACTCGCATTTGTTCGTTCGCTCTGCCGGCGCCGCACAAAAAGTTCTCGGGCATGTCGATCCAGCGCGTTCTCGATCGTCGTCGTTCTAGAAGCGAGGCAGCTCACGCCGAGCTCGGACTTTCAGGAGAGAAGCGATGCGATTCATGGTCATGCACAAGATGACGGCAGAAATGGAAAAGGGCTTGGCGCCGGACCCGGCGATCATCGCGGGCGTCAACGAGCTCGTCGGCGAAGCCGTGAAGGACAAGGTCTTCGTTTCGGGCGAGGGCCTGAAGCCGTCGTCGGAGCGGGTGCACATCGCGTACGAGAACGGCAAGCGCACCATCACGGACGGGCCCTTCACGGAAGCCAAGGAGCTCGTCGCCGGTTTCGCGCTCCTGCGCGTGCGATCCCGGGAGGAGGCCATCTCCTGGTGCGACAAGTTCGCCGCCGTGATCGGCGACGTGGAGCTCTTCATGGGGCCGGTCGTCGAAGCCTGGGACCTCGGCATGATGCCGAAGCCGAAGAACGCGCCGCTCCGCTTCCTCTCGATGCACAAAGCGGACGCGCGGGCCGAGCAGGAAACGCCCCCCGATCCCGCGCTCATGGCCAGAATGGGCGCGCTCATCGACGAAATGACCAAGGCGGGCGTTCTGCAGGCGACCGGCGGCTTGGCCGGCACCAAGAAGGGCGCGCGCATCCGCTTCGACGGCGGCAAGCCGAGGGTGATCGACGGCCCCTTCGCCGAGTCCAAGGAGCTCGTCGCGGGCTACGCGATCCTCGACCTACCCTCGAAGGACGCGGCCATCGACTGGGCGGTTCGTTTCGGGCAGATCGTCCGGGTGAACGAGGTCGAGGTCCGGCAGGTTCCGGAATGGTGAGGCTCTCGTCCTCGAAAGGTCTCGCCATGTCCCTGGTTCGTCTTGGTTACGCAGTGTTGTTAGCGCTCGCCGGCTGCTCGACCGGTCACGTCGAATGCAAGGAGCCGTCCGCCGTGCAGGCTCCGCCACCGGCTCCGGTCAAGACCGGTCACGCACCCGTGAACGGCATCAGCATGTACTACGAGATCCACGGCACGGCGGCCGGTACGCCGCTCGTGCTGCTTCACGGCGGCGGCTCCAGCATCGACGTGACCTACGGCAGGATCATCCCGTACCTGGCGCGCGAGCGCACGGTGATCGGCGTCGACGAACAGGGCCATGGCAAGACCAGTGATCGCGACGCGCCGATCCGCTTCGACACCTCGGCGGAGGACGTGGCGGCGCTGCTCGGCGCGCTGCAGATTCCGCAGGCGGACGTCATGGGCTTCAGCAACGGCGCCGAAGTCGCCTTGCGGCTCGCGGTTCGCCGTCCGAACCTCGTGCGGAAGCTGATTTTCGCCTCGTCGATCAGCAAGAAGAGCGGGGCCGCCCCCGAATTCTGGGGCTTCATGGCCAAGGCGACCTTCGAAGACATGCCTCAGCCGTTGAAGGACGCCTTCCTGCGGCAGAACCCCGACCCGCAGAAGCTCCGCGCGATGCACGACAAAGATTTAGAGCGCATGCAGCACTTCGTCGATACGACCGACGACGAAGTCCGATCGGTCAAGGCACCGACCCTCGTCCTGCAGGGCGATCACGACGTTCCGACGCTCGAGCACGGCGCGGAGCTCACCCGCCTCTTCCCCGACGCGCGCCTGATGATCCTGCCCGGGGGACACGGTGATTACCTGGGGGAGCTCATCGTCGCGAGCAAGCCGGGCTCTCGCTACGTGGAGCTCGCGGCCGGGTTGATCGACGAATTTCTCGACGGCCGCCTGTGACGCACGGCCGAATGAGACTGCCCCCGGCCGACACCACGTCGACCGGGGGCATCTCTTCGAAGGCGCTCAGCTCTTCGCGGCCGGACCGAGCAGGTCGGCCGGCAGCAATGCCCGGAAGCTGTCCGAGCCGACCACGACGCGCACGTCCTTGATCTGCCCGGCAATTTCCTTCATCGCCTCGAGCTCCTTCAGGCGGAGCAAGATCGGCTGATCCACCATCAGGCGCGCCGTGTTCACGAGCGAGCGGGTCGCCGCCGTCTCCTCCCTGCGGAGGATCACGTTGGCTGCGGCTTCCTTCTCGGCCTCGATCACGCGGTTCAGCAGGGTCTTCATCTCACCCGGCAGCACCACGTCCTTCACGCCGACGCGCTCGACCCCGACACCGAAGCGCGCCGCCTGCGGGCGCACCTCGCCTTCGAGGTAGCGTGTGAGCGCGTCGCGCCCTTCCAGCAGCTGGTCGAGCGTCACGGTCCCGACGAACTCGCGCAGCGCGAGCTGCGCAGCGAGGTACACCGAGTCCCGCACGCTCTCGACCTTCTGGGTCGCGAGCACCGGATCTACGACGGCAAACTCCACCGTCAAGGTCAGGCGCAGCGTCACCTTGTCGCGGGTCATCAACTCCTGACCCGCGATCGTCACCTCGGTACGACGCATGTCGACCGAGGCCAGGCGCACCTGCGCCTCCGGGTGCGTCCACAGCTTGTAGCGCCCCGGCTCGAGCACGGCCGTGAGCCGGCCCTGCTCGAAGCGCAGTCCCTTCTCGTGCGCCTCGACCGTGACCGCGACGTACTCGTTGCGCGGGATCAGCGCCTCGAGCTCGCTCGTGAGCGCCGGCAGCGGCTCCGTCGTGCCGTACACGACGAGCTCCACCGACGGATCCAGCGTCCAGTAACGATGCGTTCCCGGGCGCAGGAACACCGCCGGCTGCCCGTCGCGGAACAGCACGCCGCGCTCGAGCACGCCGATGGTCACCTCGGCGAACCACTCGCGCGGCAGGAGCGCGCGCACGGCCGGCAGCGCGAAGAACACGAGCTTGCTCGTATCCCAGCGCTGCTCGGTGAAGCCGCGGCCGAACAAGAAATGCTTGCCCGGGCCGACGGCGCGGATCGGGAGGCCGTGCCGGAACACGACCACTCGTTCGTTCAGCGAAACCTTGAATGTCTTGAACATGTTCGTAGCCTCCTTGCCGATACCGTCGGGCGCGCGGTTGACCTCCAAACGAGGTCGAGGAACTCCAGAAGAAAAACAACCGCCAGACAGATTCGGGCATAGGCCAGGGTCTGCGGTGTAGACGGCGCCGAGAGCCAGCACCCCCTGGCGAAGAGGACACCTCGCGTCACGTGCCTCCGCGGGAGGTGCGTGTTGCGGGATCGTGCTCATTCGCCGCGGCTTCCCGGCGAGCGTACGCGGGCGGGCTCGGGGTGGAGCCGGAGGCGGTCGCCGCTTGCGATGGCCAAAGGCTCGGTTCCCTCTGCGCGCTCGCGCCGGTCGCCGGAGAAGTCCCGACCGATCGGCAGGGCCGAACGGCGGGAGTGGGAGTGCGTGGCTCTCGGAACCAGGTTTAACGACGACTTTTTAGGTCGTTGTCCATTGCTCTACCGCTGAGCTATCTCCGTTAAAGGCGGAGTATCGGATTCGAACCGATGACACATGGCATTTTGCCGGCTGATCTCACAATCAGCTGCTGCCGAGCAGAGCTAGGGTCTGGGGACGGAGCTGCCGGACACGCCCCGGAGACCTCTTCAGAAGTCCGAAGCGCGCGGTGCCCTGCCTTTTTTGACCCGTCTCTCGCGGGAGTCGAACCCGCGGTGCGCCGCGAGGGATTCGAACCCTCGCTCGCTCGCTACTTGCTGCGCGAGCGATTGCCATTCACTCGGTGTACCAGGATACACATGAGATACACATCGCGCGTTCGCGCGACATACACATTGGATACACATCGAGCGTCAATGCGCAAAGTCGATGCGGACGCGCGGCCACACGCGCGCGTCGCGCCCTATTCGATTTTCAAAGAGCTACACCG
>DASXWF010000056.1:0-5118 GCA_036503835.1 Polyangiaceae bacterium
ACTGTTCGCCGAGACGCGCTTGCGCCGCGGCGTGTACGGCCAGCGTTACGACAACGGCCAGCGCAACGACGGCGAGAAGACGCAGGATCTCGCCTACCCGGAGCGTGAGCTCACCAAGGGACCGAGCACGTTGTGGCACGCCCCCGGCATGATGCGCATCAAGATCCCTTACGGGCGTCTGACCGCGCTTCAGCTCGAAGCGATGTGCGATCTGGCGGAGGAGTACTCCGACACGATCCTGCACATCACGACGCGCCAGGACGTGCAGCTCCACTTCATTCACATCGAGGACACGCCCGACCTGATGCGCCGCCTCGCGGCCGTCGATGTCACCACGCGCGAGGCCTGCGGAAACTCGGTGCGCAACGTGACGGCCTGCCCGATCGCCGGTGTTTGCAGCGAAGAGACGTTCGACGTGACGCCGTACGCGAACGCCATCACCTTCTTCTTGCTCGGCCACGACGACGCGCAGGACTTCGGGCGAAAGTTCAAGATTGCGTTCTCGGGCTGCGCGCACAACCCGTGCGGGCTCACGAATTTCCACGACGGCGGCGCGATCGCGAAGGTTCGCACGGTCGACGGCGTGCAGAAGCGAGGGTTCGCGTACTACGTCGGCGGCGGCCTCGGCTCGGTGCCGTTTCCCGCGGCGCTCTTCGACGAATTCCTGCCGGAGGAGGAGCTCTTGCCGATCTCGCAGGCGGTGTGCCGCGTCTTCGGCCGCCTGGGCGAGAAGGAGAATCGCAGCCGCGCCCGCATCAAGTTCCTGGTGAAGAAGCTCGGCATCGCCGAGTTCAAGCGCCTGGTGCTCGAGGAGCGTGAAAAGCTTCGTCCGGATCCGCGCTGGACGGCGTTCCTCGCCGATCTGCACAAGCTCGACGGGCAACCGCTCGCGCCAGGTTCCGCGCTGCCGGCGGGCGAGCGTCCGGAGGGGTTCGACGCGTGGTTCAGAACCAACGTGCAGAAGCAGCGCCAGCCGGGGTACGCCATCGCGACCGTGAAGCTGCCGCTCGGCGATCTCACGCCGAAGCAGGGGCGCGCTCTCGCCGATCTGGCGCGCGGTTTCGCCGAGGACTCGCTGCGCACGACGGTCACGCAGAACATGCTGTTTCGCTGGGTGCCGGAGGCCGAGTTGCCCCGCCTGTACCTGGCGCTCAAGGCGGTCGGCCTGGCGGAGGCGGGTGCGGAGACGATCACGGACATCACGTCCTGCCCCGGTACCGACACGTGCAAGCTCGGGATCTCGAGCTCGCGTGGGCTCTCGGGCGAGCTCAAGCGCAGGCTCGATCTGGTCGATCAGAAGCTCGATCCGGCCGCCAAATCCCTGCACATCAAGGCCAGCGGCTGCTTCAACTCCTGCGGGCAGCACCACGTCGCGGACATGGGATTTCTGGGCGTGAGCCGCAACGTGAACGGCCGGCGCGTCCCGCACTTCCAGCTGGTCGTCGGCGGCGAGCTCGCGAACAACGGCGGCTCGTACGGCCTCGCCATCGGCGCGGTGCCTTCAAAGCGGGTACCGGACCTCGTGAATCGCCTGACCGAGGCGTACGTCGCGGGCAAGCAGCAGGACGAGACGTTCTTGAAGTGGGTGACGCGGGTCGGCAAGAAGCAGATCCGCGCCTACTGCGACGAGTTCACGCCCGTTCCCGCTTACGAGGTGGACCCGAGCTACTACTCGGACTGGGGCGATCCGCGCGAGTACACGATCGGCGACATGGGTGAGGGCGAGTGCGCCGGCGAGGTCGTGACCTCGGTGCAGTTCGGGCTCGCCGCGAGCGAGCGCGAGGTGTTCGAGGCGCAGCTCCTGCTCGAGGAAAAGAAGCACCAGGACGCGGGTCGCCGTGCCTACAGCGCGATGCTGCAGGCCGCGCGCGCGCTCGCGCGCAACAAGAACCCGAACGTCGGCGAGGATCCGCAGGAAATCGTCAGCGAATTCCGGGCTCACTTCTACGACACCAAGCTCTTCTTCGACCCCTACGCGGGCGGCAAGTTCGCGAACGATTTCTTCCGCGCGCACGAGGACGCCGGCAAGGCGAACGACGAGCAGTCGGCGCACCAGCTGATCGAGGAAGCGCAGCTCTTCGTCGACGCCGCCCACCAGTGCTACACGCGCATCAGCGGCGTGATGCCCTGAGCGTCCGCCCGAGCCCGAGCTTACGACCATGCAAGCCAATCGCCTTTCCGTGAAAATCTACGCGGCCGAGACGCGGCCCGCCGAGCTCTTCATCCCGGTCTTCCACCGCTTCATTCGGGAGCAGGTGTTCGGAGAGCTGGCCATCGACGTGGCGGACTACGGCCACGTGCCCGAGGGTCCGGGCGTGGCGCTGATCGGACACGCCTTCGACTATTATTGGGACGACGGCGAGGGACGGCCGGGGCTCGTGTACACGCGCAAGCGCGAGCCGAAGCCCGCCGCCGAGCGGCTCGGCCACGCCGTCCAGCAGCTGCTCGTGGGGGCGCGCCTGCTCGAGGCCGATCCGACCCTCAGCGGCCTCAGGTTTCGCACCGGCGAGCTCCTGGTGCGCGCGCTCGATCGGCTGAACGCCCCGCCGACGGAGGCCGGATTCGCGGAGCTCCGGAGCGAGGTCGGCGCGCTCGGGCAGAAGCTCTTCGGCGCGTCGAACGTCGAACGCGTCGGCGACGCCCGGGAGCCGCTTTCCGCTCGCCTCACGGCGTCGAACGCGCCGGCGAGCGTCGCGGAGCTCGCTTCTCGACTCGGGTGAGCGCGGCGCGCGAATTGCGCAACGAGCGCTCGCAATTCGCGCAACGCGTTCGCGCGCCCCGCGCGTTTCGTCGCTGAAACGCGCGCGTTTCGGGCTTGGCCCGCAGCGTGCATCGAGCCCTTCCGACGATCGAAGGTCGATCGAGATGCGGAGGAACAGCGATGATGCGTTCGAAGTGTGCGGTTCTGATGGTTGCGGCGGCCGGCGTCCTGCTCGGGGGGTGCTCGACCGAGGGCGTGGCGTCCGAAGAGCCTCTGGCGGAAGTCGAGGAGGCCATTGGGTACGACTGCCCGGAGGGGATCCCCGCTGCGCTCACGCCGGCGGCGGACCAGACGATCAAGAGCGTGCTCACCGGAGTGGGCGTGCAGGTCTACATGTGCACGAGCAACGCGAGCGGGACGCCGACGTGGACGTTCGTGGCGCCGCAGGCGAATCTGCTGAGTGATTCGGGCAAGCTCGCCGGTACGCATTTCATCGGGCCGACCTGGCAGGGGAACGACGCGAGCTCGGTCGTGGCCGCGCGCATCGCCGGGGCGACGGTCGACAGCAGCGCGCTGCCCTGGCTCCTGCTCGGCGCCACGTCGCACGCGGCGGAAAAGGGCATGTTCAAGGACGTGAGCTCGATTCAGCGCCTCGCGACGGTGGGCGGCCTCGCACCCACGACCGGCTGCGACGCGGAGCACTACGGGAGCATCCAGCAGGTGCCGTACGTCGCGGATTACGTGTTTTACAAGACGAAGACGCGCGGCAAGGTCGTGCAGTGCGCGGGTGAGTGAGCCGGCTCAAGCTGGGGAAAGGGCGCGCGCGACGAGCGCTTTGCCGCGCTCCGAGAGCGTGAGACGGAGAGCGGCCTCGTGCCCGCGCGCGCTCATCTTGCGCCAGGTCTTTTGCAGGATGTCGACGGCTTTCGCCTCGTCCGGGTACTTGTCGAGGAAGGCTTCGAGCTCGTACTCGAGGAAGACGAGGCAGAGCGCGTCCTCCATCGTTTGGGAGTCGTGGTTCGAGCGTAGGTTTTGTTTGGTGAGGATGTGCTCGACGGCCTTCACCGTGACGTCGTCGTACCCCGCGTCGCGCAGGACCCGAGCGGCCTGCTCGGCGTGAAAGCGTCCGAGGCGCGTGCGCCAGGTGAGGTAGCCGACGCGGCCGTCGGGGTAGTCGCTGCGCGGGATCTTCCAGCGTTCGAGGTGCTGGCAGCGCGCCGCGAGGCGCAACGCCTCGGAAGGGTTCGGCTCGAGCCGCTCCACCCAGGCGCCGAGCCGCTCCGCCTGGAGGAGCAGCCGCGGTCGCGGCGTGCCCGAGACGAGCTCGGTCACCGGATCCTCGGCGTTTCTTCGGTCGAATTCGGCCGTCGCGCGGGCAAAGCGGGCTTCGTCCATGGGAGCGGTTCCGCACCGGTTGTACTACGCTCCTTCCTTCGCGATGCAATACAGAGCGCTCGGCCGGACGGGTTTCGAGGTTTCGACGGTCAGCTTCGGCGCCTGGGCCATCGGTGGCACCTGGGGCGACGTGAGCGACGACGAGTCGCTGCGAGCGCTCCACCGCGCCCTCGATCTCGGCGTGAACTTCTTCGATACCGCCGACGTTTACGGGATGGGACGGAGCGAGGGCCTGCTCGGGCGCTTGCGCCGGGAGCGGAAGGAGCCGTTCGTGATCGCGACGAAGGCGGGGCGCGGCGGTCCGTCGCACTCCGCGGATGTATATACAAAAGAGAACCTCGGCGCGTGGGTGGATCGCAGTCTGAAGCACCTGGGCGTCGAGCGCATCGAACTCTTGCAGCTGCACTGTCCGCCGACGGACGTGTACTACCGGCCCGAGGTGTTCGGAGCGCTCGACGAGATCGTGCGCTCGGGAAAGCTCGCGTTTTACGGGGTCAGCGTGGAGCGCGTGGAAGAGGCGCTCAAGGCCGTCGAGTACCCGGGCGTGCAGTCGGTGCAGATCATTTTCAATCTGTTTCGCCAGCGCCCGGCCGAGCTGTTCTTCGAGCAGGCGAAGCGCCGAAAGGTCGGGATTCTGGCGCGCCTGCCGCTGTCTTCGGGGATGCTCGGCGGGAAGCTCACGCGCGCGACGGAGTTCGGCAAGGACGATCACCGCGGCTTCAATCGCCGCGGGGAAGCCTTCGACCGCGGTGAGACCTTTTCCGGCGTCGACTACGAGCTCGGGCTCGCGGTGGTCGAGGAGCTCAGGCCGCTCGTTCCCGCCGGCGGCACGCTCGCGGAGCTCGCGCTGCGCTTCATTCTGGATTTCGACGCCGTCACGTGCGTGATCCCGGGTGCCAAGCGGCCGAGTCAGGTCGAGGAGAACGTGCGCGCCGCCGATCTGCCGCCGCTGCCCGCGCCGCTCGTCGCCTCGCTGCGAGGCATCTACGAGCGGCGCATCCGCGATCAGGTTCACCAGTACT